>NZ_JBFBGK010000067.1:0-47272 GCF_040684615.1 Streptomyces sp. NPDC089919 | reverse complement strand
GCGGCAGGCCCACCCCTGGGACTTCGCGGCTTCGCCGTGGCCCTCCGGGCCATCCCAGGCCCGGGCCTGCCTCCGGACCAGCCTGCCACACCCCCTCAAGGGGCTCCCCCACACACCACGGACGACCGGGTGGGCGTACAGCGTGGGCGGGCCGTAGGGGCCGGGTCCCCGGTGGGGCCGGGCCACGGGCCGGGCTTGGCCGGGCCGGGCCACGGGCCGGGTCAGGCTCGGGAGTCGTAGGTGGCGAAGCTGCGGCGGCGGAGGCCCAGCACGGCCACGGCGACGACGCACGCGATGCCACCACCGGTGATGGCCACGCCAGGAGACGTCAGGTCGGCCACCGTCCCGGCCAGGAAGTCCCCCAACCGCGGCCCACCGGCCACCACCACGATGAAGACCCCCTGCAACCGCCCCCGCATGTCGTCCGGCGTGTCCGCCTGCAGCATCGTGGTGCGGAAGACCATCGACACCGTGTCCGCGCACCCGGCCACCGCCAGGAAGAACAGCCCCAGCCACAGGTTCCGGGTCAGGCCGAAGACGGCCACGGCCGCCCCCCAGCACCCCACGGACAGCAGGATCGCCAGCCCGTGCCGGTGGATCCGGCCCAGCCAGCCGGAGAAGAGGCCGCCGAGCAGCGCCCCGATCGCCGGCGCCGCCACCAGCAGGCCGACCGTCTTCGCGTCGCCGCCGAACCAGATCACCGCCACGGCCGGGAACAGCGCCCGCGGGTGCGCCAGCACCATCGCGCACATGTCGGTGAAGAAGGTCATGCGCAGGTTCGGCCGGGTGGCCAGGAAGCGCAGCCCGTCCGCGACCGAGGCCCGGCCGCGCGGGCCGGTGCCGGACTCCGCCTCCGGCCGCATCGCCGGCAGCCGCCACATCGCGTACAGCGCGGCGAGGAAGGTCACGCAGTCGACCAGGTACGCGGACTGGTAGCCCCACAGGCCCACGATGAATCCGCCCGCCATCGGGCCGAACATCATCCCGGAGGTGGTGGTCACCGAGGTCAGCGCGTTGGCCGCGGGCAGCTGCTCGGGCGGCAGCAGCTTGGGGATCATCGCGGTGCGGGCGGGCGAGTTGAGCGCCCCGCACATCGCCTGCAGGGCGACGATCGCGTAGAGGAACCACACGTGGTGGAAGCCGGCGATCGCGGCCCCGGCCAGCGCCACCGACAGCAGGGCCGAGCCGACGGAGCTGTACAGCCCGAGCTTGCGCCGGTCGACGGTGTCCGCGATGGCGCCGCCGTACAGCCCGAAGACCACCAGCGGGACGAGCGCGAAGACGCCGACCAGGCCGACCGCGAAGCTGGAGGCGGTGATGTCGTAGACCTGGAGGGAGACCGCCAGCGCGGTCATGGACTGGCCGAGCCAGGAGACCGTGCTGCCGATCCACAGCCGCCGGTAGTCGGCGGAGGTCCGCAGCGGCGTGAGGTCCGCGAGGATGCGCCGCTTCACCGGCGCGGGGGCGGGGGCGGGGTCGCCGGCCGGATCCGGGGCCGGGTCGTCCGCCCCCTCCGGTATCGGGGGACGGCTCGATTCCGCCCGTTCGGGCTGCTGCTCGGAGGTCATTCCAGTCACACGGGATGGTAAACCGCCTGCGTCTCGTGCCGCGCTGGAGTTCCACCCGTCCCGCCCGGCCTCGTCCGGCACCCCGTACGCCCCCGCCCGGGGCCGCCCGGAGCCTCCGCAAGGGGCACCGGCCCGCCACCCGTGCTCCCGCGTTCACCGTCGATTGACCGAATAGACGTTCGCTGCGCCCCCGTCGGTCGGCTCATCATGAAAGCGACTCGTATGTCCAGGGAGGCGTAGTGATCGAACCTGGCAAGAGCACAGCGCGTACGTGGTCCCCGGTCCCGGGCCCGGCCCGGACCCCGGTGGATGACGGCCCGGACCTCGCCCCGGTGCCCCCGCTCACCCTCGGAGTCGAGGAGGAGTTCCTTCTGGTCGACCCGCACACCTGGCAGGTCGTCCCGCTCGCCCCGCAAGTCCTGTCGGCGGTCGGCACCGGCCGGCTGGTGCACTCGGAGGGCACCCGCTACCAGGTGGAGATCGCCACCTCGGTCGCCGACACCGCGGACCGGCTGCGCGAGGAGCTGTCGGCCCTGCGGCGGGTGCTGGCCAAGGCGGCCCGGGCCCACGGCTGCCGGCTGCTGGCCAGCCCCTCACCGGTCCTGCCGGTGCGCACCCCACCGCACCTGAACGACGACGAACCGCGCCAGCGCGAGCAGTTCCAGCGGTTCGGCGCCCTCACCGACAACCTCGTCGGCTGCGGGCGGCACATCCACATCGGCACCCTCGACACCGACACGGCCGTCGAGGTGGCCAACCGGGTCCGGCCCTGGCTGCCCACGCTGATCGCGCTGGGCGCCAACTCGCCGTTCTGGGGCGGCCGGGACACCGGCCACGCCAGCTGGCGGGCGATGGCCTGGGCCACCTGGCCCTCGGCGGGCCTGCCCCCGCACTTCACCTCCACCGCCCACTACCGGACCTCGGTGGACCTGCTGATCAGCTCGGGGGCCGCGCTCGACACCAAGATGGTCTACTGGGACCTCCGCCCCTCCGGGACCTGGCCGACGCTCGAGATCCGGGCCCCCGACATGTCCCCCGAGCTGGACGTGGCGGTCCTCCACGCGGCACTCGGGCGCGCGCTGGTCGCGGTGTCCCTGCGGGACATCCGGGCCGGCGAACCGGCGCCCCCGGTGGGCGAGGACGTCCTGCGGCTGGCCCGCTGGCGGGCCGCGCACGACGGCCTCGAGGGGTACGGGCTGGACCCCTTCACCGGTACGGAGCTCCCGGCGGCGGCCCTCGCCGAGGGGCTGCTGGACCTGCTGGCCCCCGAACTGGCCGCGGCCGGCGACCTGGAGCACGCGTCGGCGACCCTGGCCACGCTCCTGCGCGAGGGCTCGGGCGCCCACCGGCAGCGCGCCGTCTTCGCCCGCCGGGGCAACCTCTCGGACGTCCTGCACCACCTCGCGGACGCGACCGAGGCGGACTGACCGGCCGGCCCCCGCCCGCCCCCGCGCCGGGCGGGGGCCGGTCCCCGCCCCGCGGACCGCCGCCCCGCGCGGCCCGCCCGCGGCCCCCGCCGGTCCGAGGGGCAAAACGGCTCGCCGGGCGTGTGCCCGGGTTCGATACGATGACGGCGGCCTGCACCCCGGCCCGTCACCGCCCACCGGCGCGTGCCGGTCCCGGCCGGACCCACCGCGGTCGGTCCGCCGCAGGCCTCCCGACTTGGGCCCGCCGCGGCATCCCCGCCGGCGCCGTACGTACGAAATGGAGCATCCAAGGATGGCTCGACACCTGGTCACCAGCGCGCTTCCCTACATCAACGGGATCAAGCACCTGGGCAACATGGTCGGGTCGATGCTTCCGGCGGACGTGTACGCCCGGTACCTCCGCCAGACCGGTCACGACGTCCTCTACATCTGCGCGACCGACGAGCACGGCACCCCCGCCGAGCTCGCGGCCAAGGAGGCCGGCCTGTCGGTGGCCGAGTTCTGCGGCCAGGCGCACGACGCCCAGAAGGCGATCTACGACGGCTTCGCGCTGTCCTTCGACCACTTCGGCCGCAGCTCCTCGCAGCAGAACCGCGAGATCACCCAGCACTTCGCCCGCCGCCTGCAGGAGAACGGCTTCATCGAGGAGCGGGCGATCCGCCAGGTCTACTCCCCGGTCGACGGCCGCTTCCTGCCGGACCGCTACGTCGAGGGCACCTGCCCGCACTGCGGCTACGACAAGGCCCGCGGCGACCAGTGCGAGAACTGCACCCGGGTGCTCGACCCCACGGACCTGATCGACCCGCGCAGCGCGATCTCCGGCTCCACGGAGCTGGAGGTGCGCGAGACCAAGCACCTCTTCCTCCTCCAGTCGAAGCTCCAGCACGAGGTCGAGGCCTGGGTCTCGGAGCACGAGGAGGAGTGGCCGCAGCTCGCGTCCTCCATCGCCCGCAAGTGGCTGACCGAGGGGCTGCACGACCGCGCCATCACCCGCGACCTCGACTGGGGCGTCCCGGTCCCGGCCGACACCTGGCCCGAGCTCGCCGCCGAGGGCAAGGTCTTCTACGTCTGGTTCGACGCCCCGATCGAGTACATCGCGTCCACCAAGGAGTGGGCGGACGCCGACCCGGAGAACCGCGACTACAAGTCGTGGTGGTACGAGGCCGAGGACGTCCGCTACACCCAGTTCATGGCCAAGGACAACGTCCCGTTCCACACGGTGATGTTCCCCGCCACCGAGCTCGGCGTACGCGAGCCGTGGAAGATGGTCGACTACGTCAAGGCCTTCAACTGGCTGACGTACTACGGCGGCAAGTTCTCCACCTCGCAGAAGCGCGGCGTCTTCACCGACCAGGCGCTGGAGATCCTGCCGGCCGACTTCTGGCGGTACTTCCTGATCGCCAACGCCCCGGAGTCCGACGACTCGTCCTTCACCTGGGAGCACTTCGCCGCCACGGTCAACAAGGACCTCGGCGGCACCCTCGGCAACTTCGTCAACCGCGTGCTGACCTTCTCCCGCAAGAAGTTCGGCGACGAGGTCCCGGCGGGCAGCCCGGCCGGCGAGGCCGAGGCCAAGCTGGGCGAGCAGATCGCCGGACTGCTGGCCGAGTACGAGGGCCACATGGACACCCTCCAGTACCGCAAGGCGGCCGCCGCGCTGCGCGCCCTGTGGTCGGCCGGAAACGCCTACCTCGACGAGAAGGCCCCCTGGCTGGAGGTCAAGACCGACCTGGACGGCGCGGCGCTGACCCTGCGCACCGCCATGAACCTCATCCACCTCTACTCGGTGGTCTCCGAGCCGTTCATCCCGGCCTCGGCGCGCACCATGCGCTCCGCGTTCGCCCTGGAGGGCGACACCGCGACCTGGGTGACCCCGGAGCAGGCCAAGGCCCTGGACACGGTGCCGGCCGGTACCCCGTTCACCGTCCCGCCGGTGCTCTTCGCGAAGATCGCGGAGGAGGACCTGGAGGCCTACCGGACCCGGTTCGGCGGTTCGGACGCCTGAGCCGTCCCCTGATCGTCGTGAGGACCCCGTCCGGCTGCCTGCCGGGCGGGGTCCCCGCCTTCGCGGGGCCGGGGGGCGGACCGCCGGGTGCCCGCCCGGTTGCTACCGTCGGGGTCTGCTGAAACCGCCTGACCCACGGCCCGAAGGATCCCTCATGCATGACGCCCGCGCCCTGCTCGACATGGGTGCCGAAGCTGTCCGCCGGCTCGCCCGCCGCGGCTACGACCTGGACCTGGCCCGGCTGGAGGACCTCCAGTCCCGGCGCAACCAGGGGATCCGTACCGCCGACGAACTGCGGGCCGAGGCCAAGCGGGTGGCGAGCGAGGTGCAGCAGACCGCCCGGGCGGGCGGGGACATCTCCGGCCTCAAGGACCGCGCGCGCGAGCTCAAGGACCAGATCCGCGACGTCGAGGCGGCCGGCGAGCAGGCCCAGGAGGAGCTGCGCGAGTTGCTGCTGACCATCCCGAACCTGCCGGACGACGCGGCGCCGGACGGCGACTCGGACGCGGACGCGGTCGAGGTCCGCAAGGTCGGCACCCCGCCGGTCTTCGACTTCGAGCCCAAGGACCACGTCGACCTCGGCGAGGCCACCGGGCTGCTCGACTTCGCCCGGGCCACCAAGCTCTCCGGTCCCCGCTTCGCCGTCACCCGCGGTGCGGGCGCCGCGCTGGAGCGGGCGCTGGCCACCCTCTTCCTCGACCTGCACACCCGCCGGCACGGCTACGTCGAGCACTCGGTGCCGTTCCTGGTCACCCGCAAGACGATGACGGGCACCGGGCAGCTGCCGAAGTTCGAGGAGGACCTGTTCAAGACCGGGGTCGCCGAGCGGGAGCTGTTCCTGATCCCGACGGCCGAGGTGCCGCTGACCAACCTCTACGCCGACGAGATCATCCCGGCGGCCGAGCTGCCGGTGGCGATGACCGCGCACACCCCGTGCTTCCGCTCCGAGGCCGGCTCGTACGGCCGGGACACCCGGGGCCTGATCCGCCAGCACCAGTTCGCCAAGGTCGAGATCGTCAAGATCGTCGACCCGGAGACCGCCGACGCCGAGCTGGAGACGATGGTCGGCCACGCCGAGGCCTGCCTCCAGGAGCTGGGCCTGGCCTACCGCGTGGTGCGGCTGGCCGCCGGTGACACGGGCTTCTCGGCCCAGCTCACGTACGACATCGAGGTGTGGCTGCCGAGCCAGCAGACCTACCGCGAGATCTCCTCGGTCTCGAACTTCGGCAGCTTCCAGGCCCGCCGGGCGGGCATCCGCACCCGCGGCGAGGACGGCAAGCCGAAGCCGGCCGCCACGCTGAACGGCTCGGGCCTGCCGATCGGCCGCACCCTGGCGGCCCTCCTGGAGCAGTGCCAGCAGGCGGACGGCTCGATCCTGCTGCCCGAGTCCCTGGCCCCGTACCTCGGCTTCCGCCGCATCTCCGCGAAGGGCCTCCCGGAGGCCTAGTCCTCCTGGGACAGGTGGGTGCGGGCCTCTTCGTACCCGGCCGCGGCGGGCGCCGCGGCCGGGGCGTAGAAGAGGTTCAGCACCCCCGACGGGAAGGTCTCGGCCGAGCGCAGTTCCAGCGGGACGGCGGTGCCGGTCTCCTCGAAGAGCCGCATCCCCCTGCCCACGGCGATGGGGTGCACGAAGAGGTTCAGCTCGTCCAGCAGCCCGGCGGCGATGAGCTGCCGCACCACGGACACCGACCCGCTGATCCAGACGTCCCCGCCCGGCTCCTCCTTGAGCCGGGCGGCGCCCTCGACCAGGTCCCCGGCCAGCTGCTCGCTGCCCCGCCACTCGAAGGTCAGCGGGCTCCGGGACACCACGATCTTGCGCGCGTCCCCCAGCCGCTTGGCGAACGGCGCGTCCGCCTCCCCGGCCGCCTCCCGCCCGGGCCAGGCCCCGGCGAAGCTGTCGTACGTCCTCCGCCCGAGCAGCAGCGTGTCCGCCCGCCCCAGCGTCGCCTCGACCGCACTGCCCATCGCGTCGTCGAAATACGGGAAGTGCCACTGGTCCGGCGCCTCCACGACCCCGTCCACCGCCGCGAACAACTGCGCCCTGATCCGCCTCACACCCACTCCAACCGCCGCACCGGGCCAACACCCCCAGTAGACCGCCCCCGGACCCACCCCACCCCCGAGACGCGCGAACGGCCCATCGCCGGACCGGCCGAGCGGTCCCCGGAAACGCCGAAGCCGCAGGTGAGATCGTTTCTTCACCTGCGGCTTGCAGTGGGGCGGGTGGGACTCGAACCCACGGCCGACGGATTATGAGTCCTCTCGGGATCTTGGCGGCCCTTGCGCATTCGCGCCTATGCGTGACGTTTTCGCAGGTCAGACAGTACGTGATGCGCCTGTTCGCTCCGGCTTTTGCCAGCCTCTTCCTGCCCTTGCGTCCCCTTGGCGTCCCCGCACGGTCCTCTGGCGTGGCCCCACGCTTTCCGATCTCGCATAGACCACGGTCAGGGACAGGGCTGCAACTTTCGAGCAACGGAATCCGCTTCCAATCCGGAGAGGCTCCCCCCTCGCTTCGAGGGGGGAGCCTCATGGCCTGCTCAACCTCACGTCTCTTGTCCAGGATCTCGGCTCGGACGCCCGCTCAAGCGAGGTTGTTGTAGCCCTGCCAGCCGCTGCCGGCCTTCGTCCGCGTCATGAACGGGTTCTTGGCCTGGCCCGTTCCCTTGTACAGCCAGAGGACGCCGGACTTGTCCCGGGCTACGAGGTCGGCCTTGCCGTTGTCGGTGACGTCGCCGACGACGGACAGGGCGTTGTAGCCCTGCCAGGCCCCGCCGACCTTCGTCCTTGCGGCGAACGGCGCCGAGGCCTTGCCGGTGCCCTTGTAGAGCCACAGCACACCGGTCTCATCCCGGGCGAGGAGGTCCGCCTTGCCGTCGCCGGTCAGGTCAGCCGATCCGGTGAGCGTGTTGTACGTCCCCCAGCCCGCACCGACCTTGGTACGGGTGGTGAAGGGGGCGGTGGCCCTGCCGGTGCCCTTGTAGAGCCACAGCACACCGGCCTTGTCCCGCGCCAGCAGGTCCGACTTCCCGTCGCCGTCGAGGTCTGCTGCGCCGGTGATCGTGGTGTAGGTGTTCCAGCCGGTGCCGATCCTCGTGCGGGCCTTGTACGGCTTCTCGAAGTCGAACTGGCGCTGGTAGTACCAGAGGCTTCCGCCGGCATCTCGTGCGACCAGGTCGCCGTGCCCGCGCTCGGCACCGGCCGGCACCGGGCTGCCGTAGAAGTAGAGGTTCTCGCTGACCGGTTCGAGCTTGGTGATCTGGTCGTAGACGCCCCAGCCGCCACCGATGGTCTGGGTGTACCTGAAGGGCTTGGCCGGGCTTCCCTTACCCCAGACCCGCTTCAAGGTGCCGGAAGCGTCGCGCGCGACGATTTCGTGTCGCAGGTGCCGTTCGCCGGATCCCGCGGTGAAGGTGGCCGCGCGGTCGAGGGAGCTGCCGTAGGGAGCGGAGTCGTAGATGTCGTGTCCGACATGGGTCTCGAGCTTCCAGGCGGGCAGGCCGGCGGGCGTGGTCACCGTGTACTCGATGGTGTGGTCACCAGGGCCGACCGTGCAGGCGAGGTTGTTCGTCATCTCCATGATGTGGTGGGTGTCGATGGTGCACGAGGCGCCCGAAGTGGCCTTCAGGTCCTTGACGAGCACCTCGTCCCGACGCCATTCGGGTTGTCCGTCGGCGGTCGTGTACCACGTGTAGACCTTGCCCGGGTCCGTGACGTGGATGCGCAGCCGGTGCCGGACGGTGCGTCCGGCAGGAACCTTGGGGGTGTCGAAGGTGACGGTGTTGCGCGCGGCTGCGGTGGCCTTCGTGACGACCTTGAGCGCCCCATGCCCGTGAGCGGCGTCGGTGGGCGACGCGTCGGCCGTCACCACGTCCTTGATCGCTGCCTTGACGTCGCCGCCGGGCCGCACGAAGACGAACCCGAAGTGGGCTTCGGCGTCCGCCGCCTTCTCGTCCACGTGGAAGGTGAGGCGGCTGTACTGGGAGTAGGGGATGCTGTGCTCGCAGGTGTAGATCCCCGAGCGGCCGGGGACGGGCTCGCACTCCGTGGGGTTCAGGTGCAGCGAGGCCGGCAGAGCGCGGACCGTTCCGGTCAGGGGCTTCCCGGAGACAGCGACGACCATGGTGCCCCTGGGCCTGAAGCTACCGGCCGTCTGGACGGGATCGGCCTCCCAGAAGCCTCCCGGAGCGACGACGACGTCCAAGGCCGTGAAGGCCCACGGCTCTTCTGCGGCCGAGGCGGATCCGATGGCCGTGTGGGCGGACACGAATGTGGCGGCGGTAGTGGCAATGACTGCCGTACGCCGGAGCATGCTGTGCAAGAGGACTCCTGCCCGGATGCCCCCCGCTCCTGGGAGCGGGGGGCATCCGGTTGAAGGGACGAAGGGTGTCAGAAGATTCCGGTGATGGTGGTGGTCCACGAGCCGGTACCGACCAACCGGGGGGAGCGGTGTGTGGTCTCGCCGCCCGGGTAGAACAGCAGGCAGCCGGTCGGGCAAGTGGTGCTGGCCGCCGTGCCGTCGTCCTTCACGTAGGGCACCACGAGGTCGGGATCGGCGGCGGTGGTGGCCCACAGGTCACCGGCGCTCTCGCCGGCGGTGGGTACGAACTGCTTGAAGTACGTGGTGACGCCGTCGAGCGACACGGACTTCGTCTTGACCGACCCCTGTACGTTGCCTGCGGAGGTCAGCAGTGGCCGGTTCGCCTTGTGCCAGCCGCCGGTGCCGTAGATGACGCGGTTGTCGAAGTCGAGGCCGTACGCACCGGAGCTGCTCTTCTGGCCGTGGAACAGGATGAGCTGATGCGAGTCGTCGTCCCGAGCGAGGATGTCGCCCAGACCATCCCCATCCTGGTCACCGGTACCGAGGATCGTGCGGTTCAACCATGCGGTGCCGCTGCCGATCACGTTGTCTTCTTTGACGTCGAAGTCGAACGGAGTCGCCTGGTTTGCGCCGCCGTCCGCTGCGGTCTTGCCGGAGTAGAGGATGACCTTGGCGTCCGTGCAGCCGGTGTCGACACACTGGACGGTGACGAGGTCGTTGCCGTTCGTGTAGTCGCTGGAGGTGCGCTTGTCGAGGTCACCCGGGAGGATCATCTGCCGGACGCTCTTCCAGCCACCCGCATTCGCGCTACTGGATGGCGGAGCGAGCAGTCGGCGGGTCAGGTACATCGGCTCCCCGCGTCCGTTGCTCCCGTACATGTACGCATTGCCGTCGCTCAGGCGGGCGAGGACGTCCTCGTAGCCGTCGGGCGCAGAGGTAGAGCTGGCGAAGTTGGCAAAGTCACCGCCGTGCGCGATGAGCGCGCTGCCCCAGCCGCTGGTGCCCACGAAGACGGAGGCGTCGACCTTGCCGGTGCCGTCGCCGCTGTAGAGGCGTAGGCGCCCCAGCGTGTCGGTGGCCAGCATGTCCGCGTGCCCGTCGCCGTCGAGGTCGCCGAGACGGTCGTGCGGGTAGACACCGGGAGTGTTCGGCGTGATGCCCGGCTCGTAGATGTAGTCGGGCGGACTGGTCCGCAGCGTCGTGGTGTCCTCGTCGCCGTCCGTCGGCGAGTGGTTGCCCGCCTGGTCGTAGGCGAGTACGTAAAGCGTGCTGCTCGGCTTACCGGTGGGGACGACGTCGATGTAGGCGGTGTAGCCGCTGGAGCCGACCGGGACCCAGTTGCCGTTGGAGCAGCGGGTGCTGGAGACGGAGAGCGGGCGGTCCATGGCCCAGCAGAAGCCGGCGAGGTCGCCCGCGGGGTTGTGGAGCTTGAGGCGGACGGTGGTGCGCGCCTTGAAGCGGGCAGCGGCCGGGATGGGGTCGCCGTCCTCGGTCCACACATCGACGTTGTTCTTGGGGCCGATGCGGTCGACGGTGAAGGAGCAGTCGGCCGTGTAGGCGCTGGCGGGGCCTTCGCCGTCGGTGGCGCGGACCTTCCACTTGTACGTGCCGCTGGTGAGGTTCTTGGCCAGGACGGTCGCGGTGGCGGTCTGTCCGCTGGCTACCTTGGTGGCGTAGCTGACCGGGACGGAGGCGCCGCTGGAGTTGGTGACGACGAACTCGGGGGTGACGGTGCCGCCGTCCTTGTCGCGGAGCCTGGCGGTCAGGGCGAGGCCGCTGTTGCCGATGGTGGCGCCGCAGGCGACGGGCTTGTTGCCGTCGCCGCCGGGGGTCCAGGTGCCTTCGAAGGCGTCGGCGTCGAGGACCTCGGGCTTGAAGTTGTAGGTGATTTCCAGGTTCGGGTTGTTCTGGAACCGCTTGAAGCTGTTGACGTTGCCCCGGTACGAGTCCGGGGTGCGCAGGCCGAGGACGAGCGGGTCCCAGCCCTCGTCGGCGGCTTGCTGGACGTAGTTGGTCAGGGCCGTGGACTTGTAGTCGTGGCCCTCCACGCCCGGGCAGTAGATGGGGTTGCCGTGCGCGTACGAGGCCGAGTCGAGCTTGGATCCCCAGTACTTGTCCTGGGTGCTCCAGGTCGGTACCGGGGAGAGCTTCTTGGAGCTCCACAGCTCGGTGGGGCCGGCCGCTGAAGCGTCACATCCCCAGGAGTGGGTTTCAGCGACCGCGAAGGTGACGCTCGTGATGGTGGCCCCGTACAGGCCGGAGGTGTCCATGGCGAAGAACGAGCTGGTGTTGCCGGAGCCGTTGTAGCCGACCCGCGGCTCGTCGGCGGGGTTGTCGGACTTCCAGCCGATGCCGTTGGGGTAGTCGTCGTTCGGCGTGGCCGAGTAGATGACCGCCCATCCGTCGGTGCCACCGCCCGAGAAGACCGGGTCGATGACCAGCGGGAACTGGTCCGCCGTGGCCATGAGGTCGGCGTCGGGGGTGAGGGTGAGCGTGGAGCCGGTGACGTCCGTGGCGACGGGGGCGCTCTCGGGCTGTCCGGTGGGCGCCGCGTCGGCAGCCGGTGACAGGACCACCTTCGTGGTGGTGTAGCTCGCCGTCTTCGCCGTCGTCGTCTTCGACTGGGCGGCCGTCTTGGCGGCGCCATCGCGCTGCGCTGCCTCCGGGGTCGCGGCGGGCTGCTCCCACATCTTGGGCTGCGGCGCCTTGAAGAGAACGTTGCCCTGGTCGTCCTTGGCGAGAAGGACATCGCCGGCGGTGTCGTCGAGCGTCACGCCGTGGGACTCGATGCCCAGCTTGATGTTCTTCAGCGCCGGGTTGGCGGCGGCCTGCGGTGTCTTGACGAGCAGGTGCTGGGCGAAGCCGTCGACGTCAGCGGTCAGGGTGAGGTCGACATCGGGCAGGACCGACTTATAGAGCGCGGTGTTCCCCTCCACCACCGGCTCCGGGAGGGCGGTCGGCCACTTCAGGGAGAGGCTCTTCCCGTTGTCCTTCATCGTGACGAGAGGCGTCGTGCCACCCGTCGAGAAGGTGATGTCGAAGGTCGTGGCCTTGGGCCCGAGCGAGCCGTCCTCGCGCCGTTCGACCGTCGGGTCGGTCTTGCGCCAGGTCAGGTCGGAGCGCGTCCAGACAGGCCGGGTGTACTGGCGCCGCGTCATGGAGCCGTCGGGGTTGGCGAAGGTCTCGACGCTCTCCTCCCGGCGGTCGACGATCTCGATGCGGTGGCCTGTCTTGGCCGCGAGGCCGAACGCTTCCGCTTCGGAGGCCGAGGCGATCTGGCCGTCTGCTTCGGCTGCCGGCTCGGTGGTCGGGGCCGCCGCGACTGCGGGGGCGAGGGCGGTGAGGGCAGCAGCGGGGAACGCCAGGGCAAGGAGGATCGCCAGGGGGCGTCTGGAGCGGCTGCCGCGCGAGGTGGTCTGACTCATACGCGGTGCTCTCTCGATACGTGGAGTGGTGTAGCGGTAGGCACAGTACGCAAATTAGTTGCCGATTACGAGGCGCATACTTCCAGATGCAAACAATCTCCGGAAAGTCCGATTCACCCCGCAAATCCCATAGTTGATCATTCGCGGATATTCGGACATGACATCATTTCAGCCACACAAACTCGCAGGTCAGAGCGTTACCAAACTGACGCTTGCCCGTAAACGGGCAAACAGGTTGGATGCGGAAGTTAGTTATCCGTTGCTTATCTGGGGTGGGGCATGCAAACCGTCCGTCCGTCTTTCCGAGAGCGATCCAGGGAACGGGGGTGGGGCGGCAGGAGAAGTCGCAGACTCCGAAGTTCCGTCGTCGGCGTCACCGCGACAGCCCTGACTGTCTCGCTCCTGTCCGCACCTGCCTGGGCAGCGGCACCGGCAGCGTTCAAGCTGCGCGCCGTGGAGAAGGTGAAGTCCGTCGACGGGCACGACCTCGTCCTCCCGCACTCGAAGTCCGCGCCGGCCGCGCGCGAGGTGTGGAAGCCCACTGCCGTGCGCTGGCCGGCCGCGGCGAGCCGTGACGTCGACCTCGCCGCTCCCGCCGCAGCAGGACGGACGGCGCGTCTGGCCGAAGCCTTCACCAGCGCAGCCGGGACGCCCGTCAAGGTGGCCGCGGCGCCCGGTGCGAAGGGCGGCGCGACGAGCGCACCGGCCAAGGTGCGCGTCTCCGTCGCCGACCGCACCGCCACGGCCAAGGCCGGAGTTAAGGGCGTTCTGCTCTCCGTGCAGCGCACCGACGGCTCGGCCGCGCCGGGTAAGGCCCGCGTCGAGCTGGACTACAAGGCCTTCCGCGACGCCTACGGCGGCGGCTGGTCCTCCCGGCTGCGCCTGGTGAGCCTTCCCGCGTGTGCCCTGACCACGCCGAACAAGCCCGAGTGCCTCCAGCGGACCCCGCTCGACACCCGCAACAACGGCAAGGCCGGCACCCTGACGGCCACCGTGCCGCTCCCGATGAGCGGGCCCACCACGGGCAAGGCCGGCTCCTCCCCTTTCGTCGCGCAGAGCGCAGGCATCGCGCTCCTGTCCGCCGAGGCGGGCTCGAGCGGGGACGACGGCTCCTTCAAGGCCACCTCCCTCTCGCCGAGCGGCTCGTGGTCGGCGGGCGGGAACTCGGGCGGCTTCGGCTGGAACATCCCGATCGGCGTACCGTCGGCCCCGGGCGGCCTGGCCCCGAAGATCAACCTCTCGTACAGCTCCTCCTCCATCGACGGCCGCACCGCGTCGACGAACAACCAGTCCTCGTGGATCGGTGAGGGCTGGGACTACTCACCCGGCTACGTCGAGCGCACCTACGCCGCCTGTGAGAACGACAAGCAGGGCGGCGCGAACAACACGGAGAAGGTCGGCGACCTCTGCTGGAAGTCGGAGAACGCCACCCTGTCGCTGAACGGCTCCAGCAACGAGCTGGTCTGGGACGCGGGCAAGAAGGTCTGGAAGCTCTCCGGCGACGACGGCTCCCGCGTCGAGCGCCTGTACGACGCGACCGACAACGGTTCCGGCGACGACGACTTCGAGTACTGGAAGGTCACCACGACCGACGGCACCCAGTACTTCTTCGGCAAGAACCGTCTGCCCGGCTGGACCGATGGCAAGCGGGAAACGAAGTCTGTCAACACCGTCCCCGTCTTCGGCAACCACACCGGCGAGCCCGGGCATGCCAGCGACTTCGCCTCCTCGGCCGAGCAGCAGGGCTGGCGCTGGAACCTCGACTACGTCGTGGACCCGCACGGCAACGCGATGGCCTACTACTACACGAAGTACATCGGCTACTACGCGAAGAACAACAAGACCGACAGCCCTTCGGCCTACACCCGTGACGGCGTCCTGACCCAGATCGACTACGGCCTGCGGGCCGGCAAGGTCTACGACACCGCGAACCCGGCCGGCCGGGTGACCTTCGGCCTCTCCGACCGCTGCGAGGCCGAGACCTGCACCCTGGACGAGGCACACAAGGACGACTGGGCCCCGGACGTCCCCGTCGACCTGCTGTGCACCAGCGGCACCAAATGCTGGCAATCCGCTCCGACCTACTGGTCCACCAAGCGCCTGAAGTCCATCAACACCTACGCCTTGGTCGGCACCACGCTCACCACCGTCGACTCCTGGAATCTGGCCCAGTCGTGGCCGACCACGGGTGACACCGGGCGGCGGGCCCTGTGGTTCGAGTCCATTCAGCGCACCGGCAAGTCCGGCGGCCTGGGCGACCTGACGCTGCCGGCGACAACCTTCGACGGCACCCTGATGCCCAACCGGGTCGATGCCGCCGACGGCAAGCCACCGCTGAACAAGCGTCGCATCACCAAGATCACCAACGAGACCGGCGGCCAGACCCTGGTCACCTACAGCCCGACCGAGTGCACCACCTCGACCCTGCCCGCCGCGGACAAGAACACCAAGCGGTGCTACCCCTCGTGGTGGACGCGTGACGGCGCCGTGGACCCGGAGAAAGACTGGTTCCACAAGTACGTCGTCACCCAGGTGACCGAGGACGACACCACCGGTGGCACCGGCTCCCCGTCCAAGACCACCAAGTACACCTACGCCACGCCGAACTGGCGCAAGGACGACGGCGAATTCACCCTCGACAAGCACCGGACCTACAACCAGTGGCAGGGCTACACCGCGGTCAACACCTACGTCGGCACCACCAACCAGACCAAGACCGGCACCACCTACTACACCGGCATGGGCGGTGACGACTTCGGCGTGACGGACCGGCCCGACTTCGCCGGCCGCACCGCGCAGACCCGCACCTACGAAGGCGCCTCCGGCCCGTACGTCACCAAGACGACCAACATCCCCTGGGTATCCGGCGAGACCGCCACCCAGCCGGTCAAGGGCATCACCGACCCCGACCAGCCCAGCAAGCCGGCACCCGACCTGCCGGCCAAGACCGCCCACCTGTCGGGTACGGCAACGACCCTCAGCGACACGCTGCTGGACGACGGCAGCACCTGGCGCCGCAACACCACCACCCGCACCTACGACCCCACGTACGGGCTCCAGCTCACCGAAGGCGACGACGGTGTCGGCGGCACGACCGAAGCCCAGTGCACCAAAACGTCCTACGTCACACCGGACACGACCAACTGGCTGATCAACTACGCCGCCAAGAAGGTCACCACCAGCCATTCCCCCTGCTCGGATACCTCTCCGAACGCCGAGGTCACCGGAGCCGCGCGCAGCTACTTCGACGGCCAGGCGTACGGAGTAGCCCCCAAACCCGGCCTCGCGAACGCCACCAAGGCGGAAGAGGCCGCCGGGCTGGACTCGGGCGGCCTGCTGGACTGGCAGACCACGGCGCAGTCGACGTACGACCAGTACGGCCGTGCCTTGACGTCGACCGGTGAAGACGGCGAAGCCACCACCACTGACTACACTCCCGAAACCGGTGCCCAGCCCACCTCCATCAAGGTCACCGACCCCAAGGGCAACACCGCCACCACCACGTTCGACGGTCTGCGGGGCCTCACCCTCAAGACCACCGACGCGAACGGCCGGAGCACCAACTCCGCGTACGACTCGCTCGGCCGCCTGACAAAGGGCTGGGCCAAGGGCCGGGCCACGACAGCAGACCCGAACGTCAGTTTCACCTACAAGATGTCGTCCACGGCGCAGTCCGCGGTGACGACGAAGAGCCTCTACGAGGACGGCACGACCGGCACCTCCGTCACCCTGTACGACTCCCTGCTGCGCCAGCGGCAGACCCAGTCAGACTCCATCGGAGTCGCCGGCCGCATCGTCAGCGATACCTTCTACGACGACCACGGCCGGGTAGCGCGCACCAACGCGCCCTACTACAACAGCGACGCGGTCTCGACGACACCGTTCGTCGTCACCGACAACCAGGTCCCCAGCGCCAGCACCACCGACTACGACAACCGCGGCCGCGCCACGATCAGCACCCTGCTGTCGCTGAACGTCGCCAAGTGGTCGACCAAGAACACCTACGGCACCGACTGGTCAGCCGTCCTGCCTCCCGACGGCAGCCCGGCGACCCTCTCGGTCACCGACCCCCGCGGCCGGGTGGTCGAGCGGCGCCAGTACAAGGACCGCAACCCCCTGATCGGGGCCGCGTCCAGCAAGTACGAGAAGCACACCTACCAGTACGACACCGCCGGCCGCCTGGCCAAGGTCAGCGACAACTCCGGCCGCAACGCTTGGAGCTACACCTACGACCTGCGCGGGCGTCAACTCACCGCCAACGACCCCGACAAGGGTCTGGCCACCACCCACTTCGGGTCGGACGGTCGCGTCGACACGGTGAAGGACGCCGAGGGCAACACCCTCGCGACCACCTACGACGAACTCGGCCGTAAGACCAGCCTGCGCAAGGGGTCGGTCACCGGTACCAAGCTCGCCCAGTGGACCTACGACACCGTCACCGGCGGCAAGGGCCTGCCGGCCACCTCCACCCGCTACGACGGCACCGCCGCCTACACCACCTCCGTGGTCGGCTACGACGTCGGCGGCCGGGCCACCGGCGCCAAGCTCACCGTCCCCACGGTGACGGGCGAGGAGGAGCTTGCCGGCACCTACACGGTCGCCACGACCGCCACGGACGTCAACGGCCTGCCGGAGACGGTCAAGTACTCGACCGGCAACTCGGACGCGGCCGCCGCCCTGCCCGCGGAGACCGTCACCAACAACTACGGCGCCCAGGACCAGCTGGCCCTGGTCGACGGCAACCTCTCGCAGGTCTACCTGCGCGGTGCCAAGTACACCCCGTTCGGCGAGCTGGCCCAGGCCGAGCTCGGCAACCTCGGCAAGCGCGTCACCCAGTCCCTCACCTACGAGGCCGCTACCCGCCGGGTGGCGACCACGAGCGTCGACCGCGAGGCCACGGCACCCGCCACCTTGTCCGACATCCGCTACACCTACGACGACTCGGGCAACGTCACCCGGATCCGGGACCTCCAGAACGACGCGTCGGTCGAGGACGACCAGTGCTACGACTACGACTGGGCAGCCCGGCTGACCGACGCCTGGACCACCGCGGGCACCTGCACCACCAAGCCCACCACCGGCGCCGGCACCGACGTCCTGGGCACCGTCGACCCGTACTGGACCAGCTGGACCTTCACCGACACCGGCCAGCGCGCCACGGAGACCCAGCACAAGGCCGGCCCGATCACTGCTGACACCAAGCGGACGTACGCCTACCCGACAGCCGCTGGCGCGGCCCAGGCTCACGGCGTGCGCAGTGTGACCGCCACCGGCGGGACCAACGGCACGGACACCTACTCCTACGACAAGACCGGCAACCTCGAGACCAAGAACCCGGCGGTCGGCGCCACCCAGACGCTGACGTGGAACGAGGAGGGCAAGCTCGCCACCTCCACCCTGTCCGGGTCCACCACGTCGTTCCTCTACGACGCGGAAGGCACCCGCCTCCTCAAGCGCGAACCCGCCAAGACCACCCTCTATCTGCCGGGCGGCCAGGAACTCATCCTGACCAAGTCCAGCAACGCCCTCGCCGGCAACCGGTACTACAGCGTGCCCGGCGGCTCCGCGATCCGCTCCAGCGACGGCTACGTCCGCTTCCTGATCGCCGACCACCACGGCACCAACACTCTGTCCGTCACCGCGGCCAACCTCGCCGTCAACCGCCGCAAGCAGCTCCCCTACGGCGGCGAACGCGGCGCCGCGCCGGCCTTCTGGCCCGGCCAGAAGGGATTCGTCGGCGGCGACATCGACGCCACCACGGGCCTCACCCACATCGGCGCCCGCGAGTACGACACCAAGCTGGGCCAGTTCATCAGCGTCGACCCGATCCTGACCCTGGACCAGCCCCAGTCCCTCAACGGCTACGCCTACGCCAACAACAGCCCCGTCACCGGCTCCGACCCCACGGGCCTGCAGCAGATGTGCGGCGAAGGCGGCGCCGCCTGCTACCCGGACGACTGGAACGAGGACGGCACCGACAACAGGGACGGCGACCGCAGCACCAGCGGCAACGACGAATGCGGCCACGACCCCGAATGCCAGACTGGCTGGCACAGCAACCCCGCACCCACCGGCACCAACGGAAACGGCAACAGCGGCAAGGGGAAGGCAAAGGCCCCGGAACCGCCCCCGTGCTCACCGAGCGGCTACCCCGCCTACTGCAACCCGAAGCTCTCATCCGAGCCGCAGGTACCAACCGCAGCCGAAATCCCTGACCTGCCATGCCCGGAGGGCGATTCGGCATGGGTATGCGGCCTCCGCAACAGCATGTACAAAGCCGGCGTCATGACCGGTATGACCGGCGGGTCATACGGCGTGATCGGCATGGTCGGCGGCGCCCGCGGCATGGTCGGCGGCGCCCGCGGCGTGGCCCGCGGGTCTGTCCAGGAAGGCGGCGGCAATTGCTTCCTGGCCGGAACTCTCGTACTCATGGCCGATGGCACGTCCAAGGCCATTGAGGATATTGAAGTAGGCGACAAGGTCTACGCGAGTGACCCGGAGTCCGGGGATTCTGGACCCCGAGAGGTGACTCAACTCATACGATCAGAGGGCGAGCGGCAACTCAACCGTCTCTCTATCGAGACTCCCAACGGCACGAAGTCTCTGACTGCGACGCGCGAGCATCCCTTCTGGTCGCCTTCTGAGGGCAGGTGGGTCAAAGCAGGCGAACTGCGCCCCGGCATGACCCTCCGGACGGCCACAGGTAAGACTGTCACCGTCACAGGGAACTCCCGATATACAGATCGAGTAAAAACATATAACTTCACCGTCAGGGATCTGCACACGTATTATGTGATGGCAGGGTCCGCGTCGATCCTGGTGCATAACAAGTGCGACGATCCTGTCAATATCTACAGGACCCCCAAGACGATCGACAGAGAATTCGAACTAAAGCAAGGGCCGAATCCAGCCATGCAGGACGCCGCCAGCAACGGGAAGATTTATTTCGGCGAGAGGAGCGTCGCCGCCGAATATCAAGGGCGAGGACCTTACGCACCGGGAATGATACGATACGAGATGCACCCCTCCTTCTTGAGCACGTTCGGGGAAACCGCCAAAAGATATGACTGGCAGGGCCCTGGAGGGGCCCCCCGAATAGAGTTCGAAATCCCGTTCGACCGACTCGATGAATTTAATTCACTGACAATAAACCGTGAGTGGCTGCAAAAATAGGGAGACTGGGGGCGTGAAATCTATCCTTCATTGCGAGTTTGACGTGACCGTCACGGCAATTCGACCTTGGGGCTTGGAAGTCGAACTCCAGGATGGGACGCCAGGATTCGTCGACAACACAAAGAATCCTTTTTGGGGCACAAGCGATCAATCCATAATCACCGGAGCGGTGCTCCGGGCTGCCGTGATTGACGATACGCGCACCCCTGTCCGGCTGAGCGCGATCGCGGCCGACTTGGATATTGCTCGCGCGAAGAGATCAGCGGAGCACAACTGACTCGCCTAAACCTGGGAGGTTCTACGGGGAATTCCTTCCCCGTAGAACCTCTTTCTCGTCTTCCCGCCTCGTTAGGCTGGCGAGCCCGACACAGCGTCGGTTGTCGAGGTGCCCGCGAACAGCGTCGGCATCCGAAGTCTCTTCCGCAGCGGCTCCTCGGGCCGATCGCTCTGCTGCCCGGCAGGCGCTTGGCGGGGATCCAGCGTAGGTCTGTGAGAGGACTTCTCGAGCCAAGGCGGTCACAGTACCTCTGCCTCCAGGAAATCGATCGTGAGATGGAGGGTGAAGCGTGTTGTGGCACCGGCTACCGCACAGCAGTCATATCGACCACGGCGCTACATCGGCATGGGCGTCGAGGCCATCCGCCGGAACCCCGGCGAGAAGGGTTCAACATTCTCCCACGACGCTGCGCCGTCGAGCGGCCTTGATCGATCAGGGGCGTCGGCGGACATAACAATGTTCGTGTCAGCGATACCGAGATATGGTGATACAGCAGGAAGCCGCCGATCGGTAATCCTGAACGTCCACCCGGGCGTGTCCGAAAAACCCACAGCTCGAGGCGAGCAACCCAGATGCTTCACGTGTCCGAGTCCGCAGAAACGTGTAAGTGAGCTGCTCGCCTCGTCCCCCAGCAGTCTCCTCTCCAGCAAGGCCTGAAACGGCAGCGCCCCAAACATCTCTATCAGGAGAAAACTCTTTCCGGAGGACGTCTTCTTAGGTGGCAGGGCACGCCGCGTCGGTGGTTGGCAGCCGGGGGTAACACGTCGGCCGGACGGACGGACACCGACGCCGTCTCGGGGCAGGCCCCCCAGCACGGCTTCCTAGTGTCTATCCGCGGCGACCAGGATGGTCGGGGCTGGCCAGCCCAGAGCATGGAGGCGTGCAAGGAGTACCTTTGCGACGTCGCCCCGCACCACAAACCCGCCCTCCCCTACACGGTCGATAGCGAGCTCGCGGACGCCGTTCCACACAAACCCGCGAGGTGTTGTCTCTCGCGCGCGAGAGGGCCGCCAGCCTCGATTGGCAGCCCGTCCGCGGTGCCGCGGTCACGGCAGCCTCGAAGAGGTCGTCGACCGGACCGATCTCGCGTTCCGTCCGTTCATGCGCACGCTGCGGGCCTTACTGCTCCATCGCACACAGGAGCAGCACAAGAGGCACAAAAAGCCTAGCCAGGCGGTTCGGATGCAGCCAGTGCCCCATCCTTCACCTGAACAACCTGCTCGTGCGCCCCTCTTGCTTAACCCTTATGCAGGTGGCCCGATGACATCTTCTCGCCCACTCGGGTAGCAGAGTTCCCAACCGACACTTTTACGAGTCCTCTGATCGCGCCGGAACGCTCATCGGTAAGTCACTTCGAACGGCCCGAGTACACGCGGTGGCTGTAGCAGTCCAGCACGCCTGGAGGCGCTGCGGGCTGTGCCGTCATAGCGACCTACGCCCCGGCACGCTTCCGTAGCCAGTCGTCTTGCCGCAGGCTGAACTCCTCAGTCGGCGTCGGGTGGATGGCGTCGAGATCGTCCGGGCGGTTCGGTTCTCCTGCCGACAGGGGCTTTTCGATCCGTGGCAGGTACCTGCGTGGCGGACCGGTGCGAGCACAGCCGGTTACGGTCCGAACAGCCCGTCATGTCTCACTCCACCGCGGAGCCGAGTTCGCGCCTGTTCAGCCTCGAGTTCACCTAGATCCAGTGGATGCAGTACGACTCACCCGCGGCGGCTCCCTGGTACAAGGCCAATTTGTCTTACGGTTCCACACCCCGAGACCTCCTGCACCCGCCAGGCCAGTGCGGCATCGCAGGCCTCAGCTGCGGCCCGACGCTCCGCTCTGCCCTCTCGGCACGACGGGCACGGTGCCCGGCAGCAGGCGGACCGCCCTCGGCCCGTAACGTCCCGAGCGGCCATATCAACCCTTAGCCGCTCGATGGCGACCAAAGGTGCCAAATGGGGCGCAAGCTCGTCCCCGCACTGTCCCCTTGAGCCCTCAACAGCCGTCTGTGAGACGCCGAGCCCACATGCTGGACGAGCAAAAAAGGCAGACATGCAGGTCAGAACGTTCCTGCATGTCTGCTTCGTGGTGGGGCGGGTGGGACTCGAACCCACGGCCGACGGATTATGAGTCCGCTGCTCTAACCGGCTGAGCTACCGCCCCTCACGGCGCGTCGCGCACATTTGTGCGCGCCGTCTGCCGCAGCATAGCCGCTCATACGATCTCCTGCTCCGGATGCCCCGCATGATCGGCTTCGCTGTCCATGGAGACCGCGCTGAGGGCTGCCCGGTTCCCGATGGCGGCCGGAGAAACGCGAAAGAGGACCCGACTGGGGGTCCTCTCTCGTCTGGCTCCCCCGGCTGGACTCGAACCAGCAACCCTCCGGTTAACAGCCGAATGCTCTGCCAATTGAGCTACAGGGGATCGCGCTCCCCCGACTGGACTCGAACCAGTAACCTGCCGGTTAACAGCCGGCTGCTCTGCCAATTGAGCTACAGGGGATTGCTGCGTTGCGACGAACAGACCCTCCTCCGGCCTTGCCGGGGGGCGGGCGTCCGCTGCGAGACATACATTAGCGCAAGCAGGGGGGTGCTCCGCCAATCGGTATCGCCCCGGGTGATCACGGCCCCCGACGGGTAGGCGGCCGGGCACCGATGCAGACGCATGCAGCGGGCATGCAGCAGCGATGCGAGAGGGTGGCAGGGATGCGTTACAAGCTCACGTTCGTCGCCGGACTGGCCCTGGGTTACGTGCTCGGCACGGCCGCCGGGCGCGAGCGCTACGAGAGGCTGAAGAAGTCGGCGAACGACCTGGCCCACAGCCCCGTCGTGCGCAACGCCGCCGAGACCGCGGCCCAGACCGGCCGCCAGTACGCCGGCAAGGCCTTCGCCGCGGTGGGCGACCACCTCCCGGACCGGATGCGGGCCATGGCCAACGGCTCGGCCGCCGGTGACGACGACTGGGGCACCAGCAACACCTGACCGCCCCGTCCGTGCGGCAGAATCGTGGGCATGGGGATAGTCGCCGGGCTGGACAGCTCTTCCGCCTTCACTCGCATCGTCGTCTGTGACACCGACACCGGTGCCGTCCTGCGGCAGGGGTACGCCGCGCACCCACAGCCGGCCGGGGAGGCGAAGCCGACCGAGACCGACCCGCAGTCCTGGCTGCTCTCCCTCGGCGAGGCCGCCGGGGGCGGGCTCCTGGAGGGCGTCCAGGCCATCGGTGTCTCCGCGCAGCAGCACGGCGTGCTCCCCCTCGACGCGAAGGGCGCGCTGGTCCGGCCGGCCCTGGTCGGCAACGACAAGCGCGCCCAGGTCGCGGCCGCCGACCTGATCGAGGAGCTGGGCGGGCGGGGCGCCTGGGCCGAGGCCGTCGGCTGCGTCCCGCAGTCCGCCCAGCCGGTGGCCAAGCTCCGCTGGCTGGCCCGCCAGGAACCCGAGGCGGCCCGCCGCACCGCCATGGTCATGCAGCCGCACGACTGGCTGGTGTGGCAGCTGCTGGGCCGCCCCGCCCGCCGCACCACCGACCGCGGCGCGGCCTCCGGCACCGGCTACTGGTCGGCCGCCCAGGGCGCCTACCGCCCCGACCTCGTCGAGCTGGCGCTCGGCCAGCGGGCGATGCTGCCCGAGGTGCTGGGTCCGGCCGAGGCCGCCGGCACCACCCCCGAGGGGCTGCTGATCTCCGCCGGCACCGGCGAGACCCAGGCCGCCGCGCTCGGCCTGGGCCTGGCCCCGGGCGACGCGGTGGTCTCGCTGGGCGCCTCCGGCTCGGTGATGGCCGTGCACCACGAGGCGCTCACCGAACCCACCGGAATGATCACCTCTTTGGCCGACGCCACCGGCATGCACCTGCCGGTGGTCAACACCTCCAACGCGGTCCGGGCCCTGCGCGGCACCGCCGAGCTGCTGGGCACCGACCTGGAGGGGCTGAGCGCGCTGGCGTTGAAGTCCACCCCGGGCGCCCACGGGCTGGTGCTGCTGCCGTACCTGGAGGGCGAGCGGACCCCGGCGCTGCCGCACACCGCGGGCACCCTCTCGGGCCTGCGCCGGGACTCGATGAAGCCCGAGCACCTGGCCCGGGCCGCCTTCGAGGGGATGCTCTGCGGACTGGTGGACGCCTTGGACGTGCTGCGCGGCCGCGGGGTGGAGATCCGGCGGATCTTCCTGCTGGGCGCGGCGGCCGAGCTGCCGGCCGTGCAGGCGGCGGCGCCATCCCTCTTCGGCACCCAGGTCGTGGTCCCGCAGCCGGCGGACTACGCGGCGCTGGGCGCGGCCCGCCAGGCGGCCTGGGCGCTCGGCGTCCAGCAGGGGAGCCTCGCCCCGCACACCCCGCCGGCCTGGCAGGGGGCGGTGGCCCAGGTGTTCGAGCCGGGCGACGACCTGGCCGCCGGCCAGGCGGTGCGCCAGCAGTACGCCGCCACCCGCGAGCAGATCCACCCCGGGGCCTTCGAGCCGGGGGCCTGACGGCGGCGGGGACCGGGGAGGCGTACGCCCGGTCCCCGCCGACGTCAGCCTTTTGACCCGGTTTTACGAAAAGCGGTGGGGATCATGCTGCTCCGTGGCTGAAGATGGGTTGACCCCCGATCTTGCCGAACCGGAGCCTGCGCGTGCTCATAAGACTTCTGCGGACCCATCTGGGCCCGTACCGGAAACCGATCGCCCTGCTGGTGCTGCTGCAGCTCCTGCAGACCAGCGCGACCCTCTACCTGCCGACCCTCAACGCCGACATCATCGACAACGGTGTCATCGAGGGCGACACCGGCTACATCCTGGGCTTCGGCTCCCTGATGCTCGGGATCAGCCTGGTCCAGCTGGCGTGCAACGTCGGCGCCGTCTACTTCGGCGCGCGGACCGCCGCCGCCCTGGGGCGGGACGTCCGGGCCGCCGTCTTCGACCGGGTGCAGAGCTTCTCCTCGCGCGAGCTCGGGCAGTTCGGGGCGCCCTCGCTGATCACCCGCACGACCAATGACGTGCAGCAGGTCCAGATGCTGGTGCTGCTGTCCTTCACCCTGATGGTCTCCGCGCCGATCATGTGCGTCGGCGGCATCATCATGGCGCTCTCCCTCGACGTGAAGCTCTCCAGCGTGCTGCTGGCGGTCGTCCCGGTGCTCGGCATCGCCGTGGGTTCGATCGTCTACAAGACGCGCCCGCTCTTCCGTTCGATGCAGAAGCGGCTGGACACCGTCAACCGGGTGCTGCGCGAGCAGATCACCGGCAACCGCGTGATCCGCGCCTTCGTCCGCGACGGCTACGAGCAGGACCGCTTCGGCCGGGCCAACACCGACCTGACGGACGTCTCGCTCTCCGCCGGCAAGCTGTTGGCGCTGATGTTCCCGGCCGTGATCGTCGTCGTGAACCTCTCGAGCGTGGCGGTCATCTGGTTCGGCGCGCACCGGATCGACAGCGGCGGCATGGAGATCGGCGCGCTGACCGCCTTCCTCGCCTACCTGCTGCAGATCGTGATGTCCGTGATGATGGCCACCTTCATGTTCATGATGGTGCCGCGCGCGGAGGTCTGCGCGGAGCGCATCGAGGAGGTGCTGGGCACCGAGACGTCCGTGGTGCCGCCCACCGACCCGGTGCGCAGCCTGGCGATGCGCGGCTCCCTGGAGCTGCGCGGCGCCGACTTCCGCTACCCGGGCGCCGAGGCGCCGGTGCTGATCGGCGTGGACCTGGTGGCCCGGCCGGGCGAGACCACGGCGGTGATCGGCTCCACCGGAAGCGGCAAGTCCACCCTCCTGGGGCTGGTCCCGCGGCTGTTCGACACGACCGGCGGCGAGGTGCTGGTCGACGGCGAGGACGTGCGGCGGATCGAGCCGGGGCTGCTGGCCCGGACCGTGGGCATGGTCCCGCAGAAGCCGTACCTGTTCTCCGGGACGGTGGCCACCAACCTGCGCTACGGGCGGCCCGACGCCAGTGACGCGGAGCTGTGGCAGGCCCTGGAGGTCGCGCAGGCCCGGGAGTTCGTGGAGCGCCTGGAGGGCGGCCTGGACGCCCCGATCACCCAGGGCGGCACCAACGTCTCCGGCGGGCAGCGGCAGCGGCTGGCGATCGCCCGCACGCTGGTGCAGCGCCCCGAGATCTACCTGTTCGACGACTCCTTCTCGGCGCTCGACTACGCCACCGACGCGGCGCTGCGCGCGGCGCTGGCGCGGGAGACCGAGGACGCCACGGTCGTGATCGTCGCCCAGCGGGTGTCGACCATCCGCGAGGCCGACCGGATCGTGGTGCTGGACGAGGGCCGGGTGGTGGGCGTCGGCCGGCACCACGAGCTGATGGCGGACAACGAGACCTACCGGGAGATCGTGCTCTCCCAGCTGACGGAGGCGGAAGCCGCATGAGCGGGCCCGGCGGACGGATGATGATGGGGCCGGCGCAGCGGTCCATGGACTTCAAGGGGTCCGGGAAGCGGCTGCTGCGCCAGCTGGGCCACGACCGGCTCCGGGTCTGGGGCATGGTGCTGGCCGTGGTCGGCAGCGTCGGCGCCTCGGTGGTCGGCCCGAAGGTCCTGGGCAAGGCCACCGACCTGGTCTTCGCGGGGATCGTGGGCCGGCAGCTGCCGGCCGGGCTGACCAAGGCGCAGGCCCTGGACGGTCTGCGGGCCCGCGGCCAGGGCGGCATGGCCGACATGCTCGCGGGGACGGACTTCACGCCCGGGCAGGGCATCGACTTCGGCGCCGTGGGCCGGGTGTCGCTGTTCGCGCTGGCCATGTTCACCGTCGGCGGCCTGCTGATGCTGGTCGCCACCCGGCTCTCGAACCGGGTGATGAACGGCACGGTCTTCCGGATGCGCGAGGAGCTGCAGGCGAAGCTGGCGCGGCTGCCGCTGTCGTACTTCGACCAGCAGAAGCGCGGCGAGGTGCTGAGCCGGGCCACCAACGACATCGACAACATCGGGCAGACGCTCCAGCAGACGATGGGCCAGCTGCTCAACTCGCTGCTGACCATCGTCGGCGTGGTGGCGATGATGTTCTGGATCTCCCCGCTGCTGGCGCTGGTGGCGCTGGTGACCGTGCCGCTGTCGATCGTCATCGCGACGAAGATCGGCAAGCGGTCGCAGCCGCAGTTCGTGGCGCAGTGGAAGTCCACCGGCAAGCTGAACGCCCACGTCGAGGAGATGTACTCGGGCCACACCCTGGTCAAGGTCTTCGGCCGCCAGGAGGAGTCGGCGCAGGCCTTCAAGGAGCAGAACGAAGCGCTGTACGCCGCGTCGTTCAAGGCGCAGTTCGTCAGCGGTCTGATGCAGCCCGTGATGATGTTCGTCTCGAACATCAACTACGTGCTGGTGGCCGTGGTGGGCGGGCTGCGGGTGGCCTCGGGCTCCCTCTCCATCGGTGACGTGCAGGCCTTCATCCAGTACTCCCGGCAGTTCTCGATGCCGCTGACCCAGGTGGCCTCGATGGCCAACCTGATCCAGTCGGGCGTGGCCTCCGCGGAGCGGATCTACGAGCTGCTGGACGCGGAGGAGCAGGAGGCGGACGCGCCGGTGCCGGAGCGGCCGGAGGAGCTGCGCGGCCGGGTGACCTTCGAGAAGGTGGCCTTCCGCTACGAGGCCGACAAGCCGCTGATCGAGGACCTGTCGCTGGCCGTCGAGCCGGGGCACACGGTCGCGATCGTCGGCCCCACGGGCGCCGGCAAGACCACGATGGTCAACCTGCTGATGCGCTTCTACGAGGTGACCGGCGGGCGGATCGCGCTCGACGGGGTGGACATCGCGAAGATGACCCGCGAGGAGCTGCGGTCCGGGATCGGCATGGTCCTCCAGGACACCTGGCTGTTCGGCGGCACCATCGCGGAGAACATCGCCTACGGCGCCTCGCGCGAGGTCGGCCGGGGCGACATCGAGGAGGCGGCCCGGGCGGCCCACGCGGACCGCTTCATCCGCACCCTGCCGGACGGCTACGACACGGTGCTGGACGACGAGGGCCAGGGGGTCAGCGCGGGCGAGAAGCAGCTGATCACCATCGCCCGGGCGTTCCTGTCGGACCCGGTGATCCTGGTCCTGGACGAGGCGACCAGCTCGGTCGACACCCGTACCGAGGTGCTGATCCAGAAGGCGATGGCCCGCCTGGCGCACGGCCGGACGTCCTTCGTGATCGCGCACCGGCTCTCCACGATCCGGGACGCGGACGTGATCCTGGTGATGGAGAGCGGCTCGATCGTGGAGCAGGGCACCCACGACGAACTGCTGGCCGCCGAGGGGGCGTACGCGCGGCTGTACGCGGCGCAGTTCGCGCAGGCGGTGGCCGAGGTCGACTGACCCGGGCGCGGCACGGCACGGCGGGGGTGGGGCGCATCGCCCCACCCCCGCCGGCGTGTTCAGTCCAGGTAGCCGCGGAGCTGGTCGGCGAAGGCGTGGTCGCGGAGCTTGTTGAGGGTCTTGGACTCGATCTGGCGGATCCGCTCGCGGGTCACGCCGAAGATCCGGCCGATCTCCTCCAGGGTCCGGGGGCGGCCGTCCATCAGGCCGTACCGCAGCTGGACGACCTTGCGCTCGCGCTCGCCGAGGGTGGAGAGCACGGCTTCGAGGTGTTCGCGCAGCAGGAAGAAGGCGGCGGACTCCACGGGCGAGGCGGCGTCGCCGTCCTCGATCAGGTCGCCGAGGGCGACGTCGTCCTCCTCGCCGACCGGGGCGTGCAGCGAGACCGGCTCCTGGGCCAGCCTCAGCACCTCGCTGACCCTCTCCGGGGCGAGTTCGAGGTGGCCGGCGACCTCCTCGGCGGTGGGCTCGTAGCCGCGCTCCTGGAGCATCCGGCGCTGCACCCGCACGACGCGGTTGATGAGCTCGACGACGTGGACCGGGACGCGGATGGTGCGCGCCTGGTCGGCCAGGGCCCGGGACATGGCCTGGCGGATCCACCAGGTGGCGTAGGTGGAGAACTTGTAGCCGCGGGCGTAGTCGAACTTCTCGACGGCGCGGATCAGGCCGAGGTTCCCCTCCTGGACCAGGTCGAGCATGGTGAGGCCGCGGCCGACGTACCGCTTGGCGACCGAGACCACCAGGCGGAGGTTGGCCTCGATCAGCCGGCGCTTGGCCATCCGGCCCATGACGACCAGCCGGTCGAGGTCGACGGCGAGCTGGGAGTCGAGGTCGGGGGTGCCGGTGAGCTTCTCCTCGGCGAACAGGCCGGCTTCGACCCGGCGGGCCAGCTCCACCTCCTCCGCCGCGGTGAGCAGCGGGATCCTGCCTATCTCGCGCAGGTACTGGCGGAACAGGTCCGAGGAGGGGCCCCCGGTGTCGGTGCGGCGGGCGGCCCGCGCGGCCTCGGCCGGGTCGGGTGCCTCGTCGTCCGGCTCGGGTCCGTCGTCCGGTCCGGGCTCGGGCTCCGCGCCGTCCGCGGCCTCGCCGGCCGGTCCGCCGGCGCTGTCCCGGGCCGCCTCGGGGTGCTCGTCGCCCCGGCTCTGCGCGGTCACGGCTTCGGTCAGGATCTGGGTCTGCACGGGGGCGACCTCCAGGGCTCCGAGGACTCTGGCACCGCAACTCAGTGTGGGGTACGACACATCGCCGCCACGAGGGGCGTGCGAACACTTTTTGAGTCCGGTGCGTGACCGGATGGTTACCCCCCGCCGGGCGGGCCGAAGCCTCGCACGGGCGTGCGGCCGGGGCGTGCGGGAGGGGCCCGCGCGCCCTTGCTAGAGGGCTTCGGCGCCCTTGTTGCGCAGGGACTGGCGGTACTGCTGGAGCACCCACAGCTCCTGCTCGACGGCCGCGATCCGCTCGGCGGGGCCCTGGCCGCCGAGCCGGGCCATGGTGCCCTGGACTTCGTGGATCCGGCGGTCCACGGCGCGCAGCCGTACCTGGACCAGCTGGACGCCGGCGTAGACCTCGTCGACCGACTTGGCGTGGATGGCCTCCACGGCGAGCTCGGTGACCAGCGCGCGGACGGTGTCGTCGGGCGCGGCCTCGCGGACCTTGGCCAGGTAGTCCTCGCCGCCCTGGGCGGCACCGCCGGCCTCCGCGATGGCCTCGCGGACCGTGGCGTAGGGCGGGGCGGTGAACTCGTCGGTGCCGTAGGCGTCGAAGGCCGGGGAGACCAGCTCGGGCCGCTGGAGGGCGAGCTTGAGCAGTTCCCGCTCGGTGACGTGGACCGGGTTGCGGAGGTTCAGCGGGGGGCCCGAGGGCCGGGCGGCGGGCGCGGGCGCCTGTGCGTACGCGGCGCCGCGGGCGGGCCGGTCCGGCTTGGCGCCCCGCTCCCGGGCCCAGCGGGCCAGCTGCGCCACGCGCTTGACGACGAACTGCTCGTCGCGGATGCCCAGCATGCCGGCCAGCTGGACCGCGGACTCGTGCTGGATGGCGATGTTCTTGATGTTGGCCACGACCGGCGCGGCCTCGTCGAGCGCGGCGGCCCGGCCCGCCGGGTTCTCGAGGTTGTGCCGGGCGACGATGTGCCGGAGCGCGAACTCGAACAGCGGGGTGCGCGCCTCGACCAGCCCGACCACGGCCGCGTCGCCCTGCGCCAGGCGCAGGTCGCAGGGGTCCATGCCGCCCGGCGCGACGGTGATGGAGGTCTCGGCGGCGAACTTCTGGTCGTCCTCGAAGGCCCGCAGCGCGGCCTTCTGGCCGGCCGCGTCTCCGTCGAAGGTGAAGATCACCTCGGCGGTGGCGTTGTCCATCAGGAGCCGGCGCAGGATCTTGATGTGGTCCCCGCCGAAGGCGGTGCCGCAGGTGGCGATGGCGGTGGTGACCCCGGCCAGGTGGCAGGCCATGACGTCGGTGTAGCCCTCGACGACCACGGCCCGGGAGGTCTTGGCGATCTCCTTCTTGGCCAGGTCGATGCCGTACAGCACCTGGGACTTCTTGTAGATCGCCGTCTCGGGGGTGTTCAGGTACTTGGGGCCGTTGTCGTCGTCGCGGAGCTTGCGGGCGCCGAAGCCGACCACCTCGCCGCTGATGTCGCGGATGGGCCACATCAGACGTCCGCGGAAGCGGTCGATGGGCTTGCCGCTGCGGCTGTCCTGGGACAGGCCCGAGAGCAGCAGCTCCTTGTCGGTGAAGCCCTTGCCGCGCAGGAAGCGGGTGAGGTGGTCCCAGCCGGCCGGGCTGTAGCCGACGCCGAAGTGGGCGGCGGCCGCCTGGTCGAAACCGCGACCGGCCAGGAAGGCCCGGGCGATCTCCGCCTCGGGACCCTCCAGCTGCTGGATGTAGAACTGCGCGGCGGCCTTGTGGGCCTCGACCAGCCGGATGCGCTCGCCGCGCCCGCTCTGGCCGGGGGTGTAGCCGCCCTCCTCGTACCGCAGGGTGATGCCGGCCTGGCCGGCCAGCCGCTCGACCGCCTCGGAGAAGGAGAGGTGGTCGATCTTCATGACGAAGTCGAGGGTGTCCCCGCCCGCCTGGCAGCCGAAGCAGTGGTAGAGCCCCTTGCTCGGGCTGACCTGGAAGGACGGGGACTTCTCGTCGTGGAAGGGGCACAGGCCCTTGAGGTTCCCGCCGCCGGCATTGCGCAGCTGGAGGTATTCGGACACCACGGCGTCGATCGGGACCGCGTCCCGTACCGCCTTCACGTCGTCGTCGTTGATCCTGCCAGCCACCCGTGAAGTCTACGGCCGGGTCACGACAATCCCGTCAGCCGGCCTTCCCACCGCCCGCCGCGGCCTCGGCGAGGCCGGCCAGCGGGACCGCGGGATCGGCCAGCGCGGCCGGATCCGTCCGGGCACCGCTCCTGATCAGGGTCTGGATGTCGGCGACCACGTCCCACACGTTCATGTTCAGGCCGGCCAGCACCCGCCCTTCGGAGAGCCAGAAGGCGATGAACTCGCGCTTGGCCGCGTCGCCGCGGATCAAGACCTGGTCGTACGAGCCGGGCGGGGCGTAGCCGGAGTACTCCATGCCCATGTCGTACTGGTCGGAGAAGAAGTACGGCACCCGGTCGTAGGAGACCTCCTGGCCCAGCATGGCGCGGGCGGCGGCCGGGCCGCCGTTGAGCGCGTTGGCCCAGTGCTCCACGCGCAGCCGGTGGCCCAGCAGCGGGTGGTGGGCGGCGGCCACGTCGCCGGCGGCGAAGATCTCCGGGTCGGAGGTGCGCAGGCTCGCGTCCACCGCGATGCCGCCGCCGTGCGCGCGGTCGACCAGGGCCAGGCCGGCGGCCTCGGCCAGGGCCGTGCGGGGGGCCGCGCCGATCGCGGCGAGGACGGCGTGCGCCGGGTGCTCCTCGCCGTCCTCGGTGCGGGCCGCCAGCACCATGCCGTCCTGGCCGGTGATCTCGGTGAGGCGGGCGCCGAAGTGGAAGCGGACGCCGTGCTCGGCGTGCAGGTCGGCGAAGATCCGGCCCAGCTCGGGGCCGAGGACGGCGTGCAGCGGGGTGGCCTCCGGCTCGATGACCGTGACCTCGGCGCCGTAGCCGCGGGCGGCGGCGGCCACCTCCAGGCCGATCCAGCCCGCGCCCGCGATCACCAGGTGGCCGTTGTCCCGGCCCAGGGCGGCCAGTACCCGGCGCAGCCGCTCGGCGTGGGCCAGGCGGCGCAGGTGGTGCACGCCGGCCAGCTCGGTGCCGGGGATGTCCAGGCGGCGCGGCTCGGCGCCGGTGGCCAGCAGCAGCCGGTCGTACTGCAGGACGGTGCCGTCGCCGAGGGCGACGGTCCTGGCCTCGCGGTCGAGGCGGACGGCCGGCTGGCCCAGGTGCAGTTCGATGTCGTTGCGGGCGTACCAGGCGGCTTCGTGGACGAAGACGCTGTCGCGCTCCTCCTTGCCCGTGAGGTAGCCCTTGGACAGGGGCGGGCGTTCGTAGGGATGCTCGCGCTCGTCGCAGATCATGATCACCCGGCCGGTGAAACCCTCGGCCCTGAGCGTCTCGGCCGCCTTGGCCCCCGCCAGTCCTCCGCCGACGATGACGAACGTCCGGTGTGCGTCGACCACCTGATGCCTCCTCATAACCTGTGGGCCACGTACGGCCACATGCGAGCGTCCCGCACCGAGCCTGCCTCGGGAAGGGGGAGTGGCCCGATCAGCTCACCCCCCGGCGCGTCGTGAGACGGGCGTGCAGGGAGCGCGCGGAGGAGTCGGTGAGCGAGGCGATCTGGTCGATCACGGCGCGTTTGCGGGCCTTGTCGTCGGGGGCGGCGTCGAAGAGGGCCCGGAACTGCGGGTCCAGTCCCTCGGGCGCGCGGGCGCTGAGGGCCTCGGCCAGTTCGGCCAGGACGATGCGCTGCTCGGCTCGAACCCGCTCCTGCTCGTCGCGCTGCATGACGTACAGGTCGGCCACGGCCTTGAGGACGGCGCACTCCATGCGGGCGGCGCGGGGGACGACCAGCTCGGCGGCGTACCGGGTCAGCCGGCCGGAGCCGTAGGCCTCGCGGGTGGCGCCCTCGGCGGCGAGGCAGAAGCGGCCGATGAGCTGGCTGGTGGCGTCCTTCAGGCGGGCCTGGGCCACGGCCGAGCCGTCGTAGCCGTGCGGCCACCACTCCTCTTCCATCAGGCGGTCCAGGGCCTCGCGCAGCTCCTCGGGGTCGGTGCCGGCGGGGACGTACCGGCCGATGGCGACCTCCCAGATGTCCCGCCGCTCGGGCTCGGCGAAGAGGAGGTTGGGGTCGAGGTGCCCGGCGTGCAGGCCGTCCTCGAAGTCGTGGACGGAGTACGCGACGTCGTCGGACCAGTCCATGACCTGGGCCTCGAAGCACGTGCGGTCGGCGGGGGCGCCCTGCCGCAGCCAGGTGAAGACCGGCAGGTCGTCCTCGTAGACGCCGAACTTGACCGAGTCGGGGTCGGTGGGGTGGGCGCCGCGCGGCCAGGGGTACTTGGTGGCGGCGTCCAGCGCGGCGCGGGTCAGGTTGAGGCCGACGCTGACGGGCCGGCCGGTGGCCGGATCGGGGACGAACCTCTTGGGCTCGAGGCGGGCGAGCAGCCGCAGCGACTGGGCGTTGCCCTCGAAGCCGCCGCAGTCCTTGGCGAAGTCGTTGAGCACTTCTTCGCCGTTGTGCCCGAAGGGCGGGTGGCCCATGTCGTGGGCGAGGCAGGCGGTCTCGACGAGGTCCGGGTCACAGCCGAGGGCGGCGCCGAGCTCCCGGCCCACCTGGGCGCACTCCAGGGAGTGGGTCAGGCGGGTGCGGGGGCTGGCGTCCCAGTCCTGCGAGCGGGTGCCGGGGGTGACGACCTGGGTCTTGCCGGCGAGCCGGCGCAGCGCGGCGGAGTGCAGCACGCGGGCGCGGTCGCGCTGGAAGGCGGTGCGGCCGGGGCGCTTGTCGGGCTCGGCGGCCCAGCGGTCGGTGTCGGCCGGGCCGTAGGCCTCGGGCGCGGCGGGCGGCGGGTCGGTGGGGTGGGTGGCCGGGTCGTACGCGGTGCCTTCCATGCCACGACGGTAACCGGACCGACCGACAATCCGGGATCAGTCCGGTCAGGCGACCGCGAGTTCCGCGGGGCGGGCGGCGACGTACGGCAGGGCCAGCGCCCGGTCGTAGCGGTGCAGGACGAGGCGGGCGAGCGCCGGGTGGTCGCCCAACGGGCCGGCGGCCGACCCGGGGGACGCGGCGGCGGCCTGGCCGGCGAACCGGCCGGGGGCGGTGAAGTACGAGGCCGTGAAGGTGCGGTGGCCGCGGGCGGTCAGGGCGCGCACCGCGTCGGGGACGGCCGGCTCGGCGGCCGAGGCGTAGCCGGGGATGACGGGCACCCCGCCCAGGCGCTCGGCGAGCTGGGCGGCGGTGCGGCGGGCGTCGGCGGCGGACTCGGGGTCGCGGGAGCCGGCGGCGGCCAGGACCACCGCGTCGCCGGCCGACCAGCCGGCCTCCAGCAGGCGCTCGCGCAGGGCCTCGACGAGCAGCGGGTGCGGCCCGAGCGGGGCGGCGATGCGCACCCGCAGGTGGGGGGCGCGGGCGGCGGCCGCGGGCAGGTCGTGCTTGACGTGGTACCCGCGGCCCAGGAGCAGCGGGACGAGCACGGCCTCGCCGGTGAGTTCGCGCAGGGTGTCGTCGAGCAGCGGCTCGGCCAGTTCGACGTGGCCGAGCCGCAGGGTCAGGCGGGGCCTCAGCTCCGCGACCCGCTCGAGGAGGGCACGGGCGGTGCGCAGGGCGCGCGGGTCGCGGCTGCCGTGGGCGACGGCGACGAGGACGGGCTGCTGCATGGGCGGGCTCCGGGTGGGCGCAGGCCGTCGAGCTGGCTGCCCAGCTGGACGGTGATGCGGCCGAAGAGCTCGGCCGCACTGTCGAACGGGAGGGTCGGGGGCAGGACCGGGAATGCGGAAGGGTGCACCTGTTCCGTCATGGACCGATCCTGGAGGGCTCAGATTGCCGGGCCGTTGCGCGGGGGTGACGGGTGTTTTCCGGCTGCTCACCCGATCATTCGTACGAGTGAAAGGGGCCGGTCGCGGAACTGCGCGGGGCCTCCGCTCGTCCGATCTTGCGACGGGTCCCGCGCGAGGGGAGCGGGCCGGAGCCTTCCGGGGGGCGGCTGTGTGGAAGTGGACGAGGACGGTGCGGGGGCGCCGCAGGGCGGTCCAGGCACTGATGGTGCTGTGCGTCCTGGCGCTGCTGCCGGCGACCTGGACGCGGGTGGCGGCGGCGGACCGGCTGCGGAGCACGGCCACCGCGCCGGCGGCGGACGTGGCGGTGGTCTTCGGGGCGGGGCTGTGGCGGGGCCGGCCGACGCCCTACCTGGCGCGCCGGCTGGAGGCGGCCGCCGAGCTCTACCGCACCGGGCGGGTCCGGGCCGTGCTGGTCACCGGCGACAACAGCCGGGTGGAGTACGACGAACCCGACGCGATGCGGACCTACCTCAAGGGCCAGGGGGTGCCCGACGCGCGGATCGTCAGCGACTACGCCGGCTTCGACACCTGGGACTCCTGCGTGCGGGCCCGGCGGATCTTCGACGTGAAGCGCGCGGTGCTGGTGAGCCAGAGCTTCCACATCCACCGCGCGGTGGCGCTCTGCGGGGCCGCGGGCATCGACGCGTACGGCGTGGGGGTGGACGACCAGCACGACGCGACCTGGTACTACGGCGGGGTCCGGGAGGTCTTCGCCGCCGGCAAGGCCGCCCTGGACGCCGCCTTCCAGCCGGACCCGCACTTCCTGGGCCCGAAGGAGCCCGGCATATCCCGGATCCTGGCCGCATCCCCGCACTGACGATGCCAATATGACGATCAGTCACATTGGCAGGGGCGGAGGGAGTGACGGTGGAGCTGGACGGCAAGGTCGTGGTCGTCACGGGCGGGGCCCGGGGGCTGGGGGCGGCCACCGCTGCGGCGGTGGTCGCGGCGGGCGGCCGGGTGCTGGTCACCGACGTGCTCGAGGCGGAGGGCGCGGCCACCGCCGCCGGACTGGGCGGGCGGGCCCGCTTCATGCGGCACGACGTCACCAGCGAGGACGACTGGCAGGCGGTCCTGGACCACGCCCTGGCCGAGTTCGGCCGGCTCGACGGCCTGGTCAACAACGCCGGGATCGCCACCGGCCGGATGCTGGAGCTGGAGAGCGCCGAGCACTTCCGCCGGGTGGTGGAAGTGAACCTGGTCGGCGTCTTCCTCGGGATCAAGGCGGCCGTCCCGCTGCTGCGGGCCGGCGGGGGCGGGTCGATCGTCAACGTCTCCTCCGCGGCCGGCCTCACCGGTCTGGCCCGCACCGCGGGGTACGGAGCCGCGAAGTGGGGCGTGCGGGGGCTGTCGAAGATCGGTGCGGTGGAGCTGGCCGAGGCCGGGATCCGGGTCAACTCCGTCCATCCCGGGATGACGCTCACCCCCATGACCGAGCCCACCGGCGTCCGGGCGGGCGAGGGCGGCTTCCCCGGCGCCCCGATGGGCCGGGTCGGCACCCCACCGGAGGTCGCCCCCGCCGTCGTCTTCCTCCTCTCGGACGCCGCCTCCTACATCACGGGCGCCGAACTGGCCGTGGACGGCGGCTGGACGGCCGGCCCACCGGCGAAACGGGCGACGGACCGGTGAGCCGGCCTCACCGGTGGGGGCGGGGCGGCGGGGAGGTCGGTGTACCGGGGGTGTAACGCGGGGCGGGGGCGGGGGAAACACGGGCGGCGGACGCTGGGGGCATGCGCACCGATCCCGGTTCCACCCCGACCCACTGCCCGTACTGCGCACTCCAGTGCGGCATGCGTCTGGCAACGGCGCCCGACGCCGCCGACGGCAGCGGGATCACCGTGGTGGAACGGCCGGACTTCCCGGTCAACCGGGGGGCGCTGTGCGGGAAGGGCCGCACGGCACCCGCGGTGCTCTCCGACCGGGTCCGGCTGACCACGCCCCTGATCCGCACCCACGCCACGGGAGCGCTGGAGCCGGCCACCTGGGAGGAGGCCCTGGACGCCGTCGCCGACGGCCTCGCCCGCGTCCGGACCGGCCACGGCCCGGACGCGGTGGGGGTCTTCGGCGGCGGCGGACTGACCAACGAAAAGGCCTACGCACTGGGCAAGTTCGCCCGGATCGTGCTCGGCACCTCCCAGATCGACTACAACGGCCGCTTCTGCATGTCCTCGGCCGCCGCCGCCCACCAGCGGGCCTTCGGCCTCGACCGGGGACTGCCCTTCCCCCTCGCGGACCTGCCCCGCACCGGCTGCGTGATCCTCGTCGGCTCCAACCTGGCCGAGACCATGCCGCCCGCCCTGCGCTACCTCACCGAGCTCAAGGAGAACGGCGGCACGCTGATCGTCGTCGACCCGCGCCGCACCCGCACCGCGGAGCAGGCCGACCTGCACCTGGCCCCCCGCCCGGGCACCGACCTCGCGCTCGCCCTCGGCCTGCTGCACCTCGTCGTCGCGGAGGGCCGTACCGACGAGGAGTTCATCGCCGCCCGCACCACCGGCTGGGCCGAGACCCGCGCCGCCGCGATGGCCCACTGGCCCGAGCTGGTCGAGCGGGTCACCGGTGTGCCGGTCCCCCGGCTCCGCGAGGCGGTCCGGCTCTTCTGCACCCCCGAGTCCGCCATGGTCCTCACCGCCCGCGGCCCCGAGCAGCAGTCCAAGGGCACCGACACCGTCGGCGCCTGGATCAACCTGTGCCTGGCCACCGGCCGGGCCGGCCGGCCGCTCTCCGGCTACGGCTGCCTCACCGGCCAGGGCAACGGCCAGGGCGGCCGGGAGCACGGCCAGAAGGCCGACCAGCTGCCCGGCTACCGCAAGCTCACCGACCCGGCGGCCCGCGCGCACGTCGCCGAGGTCTGGGGCGTGGACCCGCAGACCCTGCCCGGCCCCGGCCGCAGCGCCTACGAACTCCTCGACGCCCTCGGCACCGCCACCGGACCCCGCGCCCTCCTCCTCATGGGCTCCAACCCGGTGGTCTCCGCCCCGCACGCCGCCCACGTCGAGGAGCGGCTGCGGTCACTGGACTTCCTCGCCGTCGCCGACGTGGTCCTCTCCGAGACCGCGGCCCTGGCCGACGTGGTCCTGCCGGTCACCCAGTGGGCGGAGGAGACCGGCACCACCACCAACCTGGAGGGCCGGGTGCTGCTGCGCCGCCGGGCGCTCACTCCCCCGCCCGGGGTGCGCAGCGACCTGGAGGTCCTGAACGCCCTGGCCGCCCGGCTGGACCCGGAGCCCGGCGGCGGCCTGGAGAAGAAGTTCCCCACCGACCCGGCGGAGGTCTTCGCCGAGCTGGGCCGCGCCTCGGCGGGCGGCCCGGCCGACTACGCCGGCATCGACTACGGCCGGATCGAGCGCGAGGACGGAGTCTTCTGGCCCTGCCCCGCCCCGGACCACCCGGGCACCCCCCGGCTCTTCCTCGACCGCTTCGCCACCGAGGACGGCCGGGCCCGCTTCGTGCCCGTGGCGCACCGGGACGCCGCCGAACTGCCGGACGCCGCGTACCCGCTGCTGCTGACCACCGGCCGGGTGGTGGCCCAGTACCAGTCCGGCGCCCAGACCCGCCGGGTGGCCGAGCTCAACCGGGCGGCGCCGGGGCCCTTCGTGGAGCTGCACCCGCGGCTGGCCGAGCGGATCGGGGCGGTGGAGGGCCGGCCGCTGGCGGTGGTCTCCCGGCGCGGCCGGGCGGTGGCGCCGGCCCGGATCACCGACGCCATCCGGGCCGACACGGTCTTCATGCCCTTCCACTGGCCCGGCGAGGGGCGCGCCAACAGCCTGACCAACCCGGCGCTCGACCCGGTCTCCCGGATGCCGGAGTTCAAGGTCTGCGCGGTCCGGGTGGAGCCGGTGGAGGAGGCCGGCTGAGCCGCCGGAGCCGGTGCCGGAGGCCCGCTGAGCCGCCCGGCCCCGCCCCCGGCCCGGCCCGCCGCGCATCCGCCGGGGCTACCGCACGAACCAGTCCCCGCTGGCGATCTGCCGCCCGGTGGCCCGCAGCCGCCGGGCGACCGGGGCCGCGGCCAGGTACACCCAGGCCGCCACGGCCGTGCCGTCCGCCCGGACCGCCCGGCAGGTGACCCGCTCGTAGACGTTGAACGGGCGCCCGGGCCCGTAGTACTCCTCCAGCCGGTCCAGTACGTCCAGCACCTCGCGGTACCGGCCCGCCGCCGGGGTGATCAGCGTCCCGGCCACCTCGGAGCCCGCCAGCTCCACGGCGTACGGGTACCCGGGCCCCTCGTACAGCACCACGTCCGCCAGCCGGGCGGGCTCCTCGTCGGCGGTCCGGCCGGCCAGGTAGCGATCGTGGTTGTACGCACCCGGGCGCAGCGTCCCGTAGGCGAAGAAGGGCAGCTCCGGCTCGCTCACGGGGCGCCCACCCGCGCCGTGGCCGCGACCGGGGGCCCGGGCGGGCCGGTCTGCGGGACTGGCCGATCGACCGATGTCACTGGGTACCTCCCTCGGTTACAACGGGAGGCCGGGCCTGCCGGACGGACGGCCCCGGCACTCCCACGGCGTCGTGCCCACGGCGGTCACCCGGCCGCCCGGCGCCCCGTGACGGGCGCCGCCCACCGATGATCGCCCCGGTCCCGCCCCGGCCGGAACCCCCCTCCCCCTACCCTCCGGCGCCCCTCATGATCCCTTCTCCCCGCCGCCCGCTCCCGGCCCTGGCCGGGGCCGCCGTGCTGGCCGCCGCCGTACTGGCCGCCGGCTGCGCCTCACCCGGCGGGCTGGGCCGCGGCGAGCCCGCGCCCGCCGTCTCCGCCCAGCCCCGGCCCGAGCACCTGTGGCCCGCCTGGGACGGCCGCGACGCCCACTCCCCCGGGGCCGAGGTCGCCACCCGGCAGCCGGCGCCCGAGCCGCTGCCCGACGCCCCGCGGGTGCCCGCCGGCGGCCTGGCGGAGCTGGACCCCATGAAGGTGGTCGGGGCGGACCGGCGGATGAAGCCGTTCGCGGCGCGCGGGAAGATCACCGGGCCCGGGCGGGCCGGGATCCGGCCGGCGGTGCTGCGCGACCTGACCGGCGACGGACGGCCCGAGCTGATCATCGGTGCGGACCTGGAGAGCGGCCGGTCGGCGGTGGCCGTCTACCGGGCGGTCGGCGACCGGGTGGTGCCGGTCCTCTACACCTCCGGGCGGCAGGTGGCCGTGGAGACCCTGGGCTGCGACCTGCTGGTGCGCACCGCCGCGTCGGACGGGGCGGAGCAGGCGGTGCGCTACCGCTGGGACGGCGTACGGCTGTCGGTGTTCAGCGACGAGAAGCGGTACGGCAAGCACGTCCCGGACCGGACCGAGCCGACCGGCGGCCCCTCCGGGCCGGCCCGCCCTGGGTCCTCCCGCACGCCCGGGGCCGGCCGGTGAGGCCCGTGCCGCCCGGCCGCCGGCCGCGCTGCGGACGCTTCCTGGCGCCCGGCCGGGCCCTGCTCCGGGGGCTGGGGCTGCGCTGGAAGATCGCGGTGCTGCTCGCGGTGGGCTGCGCGCTGGTCGCGGTGGCCATCGGCGCGCTGATCCACCAGGCGCGCACCGAACAGGTGGTGGCCGCCGCCCGCGACCACGCCCGGGACCAGCTGATCCGGGTCCGCCAGCTGTACGAGGTGACCGGCCGGCTGGACCCCGGTACGAGCAACGAGGCGCAGGCCGCGATCGACGACCCGGCGCTGCCGGCCGAGCTCCGCGAGGCGGCGCTGAACGGCTCCCGCACCACCTACCTGCGACTGGACGGAGCGGATCCGGCGGTCTGGGCGGCCCGCCCGATCGGCGGCCGGCAGGTCCTGTCCGTCAAGCAGCCGCTGGCGGCCCAGCGGGCGGAGCTGGCCGAGCTGGACCGCCAGTTGATCGCCTCCGGGGCCGGCGTGGTGACCCTGGCGGCACTGGGCGGCGCCTGGCTGGCCGGCCGGCTCAGCAAGGACCTGCGGACGGCCGCGGAGACGGCCCGGCGGATCAGCCAGGGCGAGCTCGACGCCCGGATCGGCGCCCCGGAGACCCCCGGCGGCCGCGACGAGGTGGCCGAACTCTCCCGCGCCGTCGACACCATGGCGGCCACCCTGCAGCGGCGGCTGGAGGCCGAGCAGCGCTTCACCGCGGACGTGGCGCACGAACTGCGCACCCCGCTGACGGGCCTGCACACCGCGGCCGAACTGCTGCCCGCGGGCCGCCCCACCGAGCTGGTCCGGGACCGGGTCGCGGCCCTGCGCACGCTGACCGAGGACCTGCTGGAGGTCGCCCGGCTGGACGCCCGGCGGGAGGAAGCCGTCCTGGAGGTCGGGGCCCTGGGCCCGCTCGTGGCGTCCGTGGTGGCGCGCGCGGGCGTCCCGGTACGCATGACCGGCGAAGCCAGCGCGACCCCCGTGCGCACCGACTCCCGCCGCCTGGAGCGCATCCTGACCAACCTGCTGGTCAACGCAGAACGGCACGGACGGGGCGAGGTCGAGGTCGTGGTCTCCGGCGCGACGGTCGCGGTCGCCGACCGGGGCCCGGGCTACCCCGCGAACCTCCTGCGCGAGGGCCCCCAGCGCTTCCTGACCGGCGCCACCGAGCGCGGCCAGGGCACCGGCCTGGGCCTCACCATCGCCCAGGGCCAGGCCGCCGTGGTCGGCGCCCGCCTGGAACTGACCAACCCCCCGGAGGGCGGCGCCCGAGCGGAGTTGACCCTCCCCACGGCCTGACGGAGCCCGGGCCCTCGTCCCCTGTACGCCGTGCCCGCAAGCGGTCGGGATGCGCGGCGCACCCGCTCGACGCCCCCGCGGCAGCCGGACCCGGGCCGCTCCCAGCCCAACCCGTTACGCGTGGCAGCGGGCGGTCGGGATGTGCGGGGTAGCCGCTTGACGGGTCGTGGCAGGCTGGTCCGGCGGCGGGACCGGGCCTGGGATCGCCGCAGGCGACGGCGAAGCCGCGAAGTCCCAGGGTTGGTCCTGCCACAGGGCCTGACAGCCACAGCCACAGCCGCTCAAGCGGCGGGGACCCGCACACCCCGACCGCCCGCCCCGAAGCCCCCCGAGCCCGACCTCAGTACGTACCCGTCAAATGAGCGAACACCACCACGTTCCCCTTGTACCCGGTCCGCTGGGAGAAGCCGCCGCCGCAGGTGATGACGCGGAGCTCGGCGCGCGGGGCGGGTCCGTACACCCGGGCGTCCGGGAAGCGGCGGGCGTCGTAGACCTCCACCGCGTGCACGGTGAACACGGCGGTGCGGCCGTCCCGCCGGGTCACCTCGACCGCCGCGCCCCGGCGCACCGCGCCGAGGTCGTAGAAGACCGACCGGCCCTGGGCGTTGTCCACGTGCCCGGCGACGACCGCGGTGCCGACCGAGCCGGGCGGGGTCCCGTCCCGGTACCAGCCGGCCAGGTCGCGCCGCTCGGGCGGCGGCACCTCCAGCCCGCCGTCCCGGCGCAGGCCCAGCCCGGCGAGCGGGGCGTCCACCCCGATCGAGGGGATCCGGATGCGCAGCGGGGCGGAGGCGGGCAGCGGGGTGAGCGACCGGCCGAAGTCGGCCTGCGCGGCCCGGGCCTCGGCGGCCGCGGGCTGGGGCGGGGCGATCTGCTCGGCGGATCCGCTGCCGATCAGCCAGATGCCGGTGCAGGCGACGATGGCGAGCAGCCCGCCGCGACCGGCGGTGCGTGGATCACGGCGCATGGACCGGCCCCCTCGCTGGTGTCGTACTCGGCCTGAGGACGGACCGTCGCCCGGCATCGCGGAGGGGGGATCCGCGGGGCCGGGCGACGGGGGGGCGGGCTAGGTCCGCGTGCCGCTCGCCCGGCGACGCAGGACCCGTACACCGCCGACGGCCGCGACGGCCAGGAGGGCCGCGCCTGCCGCGATCTTGACGGGGTTGGACTCGGTGGTGGTGCCGCCGCCGACGCCGGTGGCGACATGGCCCCGCGGCTCCCGGCCGGTGCCGGGGTGCTCGCCGGGACGGTCGCCGGGGTGCTCCCGACCGGTGCCGGAGCGGTCCGGCGGCTGCTCCCGGCCGGTGACGGTCAGGTCGCCGGTGGCGAACTTGCCGTTGGTGCAGGTCGCGCCGATGGCGTAGGTCCCGGGCGGGGTGTCCGGGGCGACCCGGAACTGCCCCACCACGTCTTCTTTGTGCGTGGTGGGCGCGAGCCGGAAGCGGCCGCCGCCGACGGTGGTGGCGTCGCCGTCCGCGGTGCCGTCGCGGCCGCAGGCGGTGGTGTTGACGGTGATGGTGGCGCCAGGGGCGGCGGAGCCGGGGACGATCTCCAGGTCGGCGAACTCCTCGGCCGCGGCGGCCCCGACGGGGCCCAGCAGGGCGGCGCCGAGCAGGGCGGTGGCGAGCAGGAATCCGGTGCGGGGGGTGCGCATGTCGCTCCTCGGGGCGCGGGTGTCACTCCGAGGAAAAGCCGACGGGGGCCGGGGCGCCTTCCGAGGGGGGTGCGGGGGGCTGGGGCGGCGGGTCGGCGGATGGGGGTCTTCGCAGGTCAGGGAGGGGGTCGGAGGCTCTGTGCCGCCGTTTGGGTGCGGGCAGGCTATCCGGGTGAGGGAGGGGCACCCGGCCGCACGTACCGAGGGCCGGTCAGACCGCACGTACCGAGGGCCGGTCAGACCGCACGCCCCGGAGCCCGGTCAGGCCGCCATCCACTGGTCCATGCCCAGCTTGACGACCAGGACGCAGACCACGGTGAGCAGCACGCCGCGGACGAAGCCGCTGCCCTTCTTGAGGGCCATCCGCGCCCCGAGCATCCCGCCCGTCAGGTTGAAGAGGGCCATCAGCCCGGCCAGCTGCCAGAGCACGAAGCCCTGGTACGAGAACATCGCGAGCGCGCCGAGGTTGGTGCAGACGTTGACGATCTTGGTGGTGGCGGAGGCGGTGACCAGGTCGAGGTGGAGCAGCGCGGTCAGCGCCAGCACCAGGAAGGTGCCGGTGCCCGGGCCGAAGAGACCGTCGTAGAAGCCGATGCCGAGCCCGGCGAGCGCGATGGCCAGCAGGATCCGCTGCCGGGAGACCGGGCCGGTGGCCGGGGCGGTGCCGAAGCCCGGCCGGAAGATCACGAAGCCGGCCACCAGCACGAGCACCACGATGATCGCCGGGCGCAGTACGTCCTTGCTGATGCCGCCGGCCAGCAGCGCCCCGCCCATCGAGCCGAGGAGTGCGGCCAGGCCGATGCGGACGGAGAGCTTCACGTCCACCGGGGTCTTGCGGACGTAGGTGACGGCCGCGCCGGTGGTGCCGACGATGCTGACGGCCTTGTTGGTGGCCAGCGCGTAGGTGGGGGCCAGGTGCGCGGGCAGGCCGAGCATCAGCATGGGGAGCTGGATCAGCCCGCCACCGCCGACCACGGCGTCCACCCAGCCCGCCCCGGCCGCCGCCAGGCAGAGCACAACGATCATGGTCAGCGATATGTCGGGCATGGTCAGGACCCTACGGAGGGTTTCCGTGCACCGTCCATCGATCGCCGGGGATTTGCGCTGTGCTTGAGCTTTCGCCGGTCCGGTCCGGGGCCGCCGGGGCGGCCGGCGCGACGGTGGCGGTGAGCCCGGTCGCGGCCAGCGCGCTGGCCAGGGCCAGCCCGGCGGCCAAGCGGCGGCCCGGGGGCAGGCCCCGGACGGCGGTGACGACGGCCCGGACGCGGGCGGGTCGGCGGTGACGGGCCATGCCGGTACTCCTCGGGGAAGACGGCCGCTCCGGGGCGGTCCGGGACGCGAGCCGGGTCAGAAGGTGAAGCACTCGCTGTGGATGCGGTCGGCCGGGACCCCCGCCCGCAGCAGCGAGGCGGTGGTCGCGGCCGCCATCGCCGGCGGCCCGCACAGGTAGACGTCGTGCGCGGCCAGGTCCGGCACCAGCTCCCGCAGCGCCTGCGGGGCCAGCGGGTCGTAGGCCGCGTCCGAGGGCCCCAGCAGGTAGTGCAGTCCCGCGCCGCGGGCGACGGCCACCGCCTCCAGCTCCTCCCGCAGCACCAGCGCCCCCTCGTCGCCCGCCCGGTAGAGCAGGGTCAGTTCCCCCGGGCCGCCGGGCAGGGTCTCGAAAAGCGCCCGCAGCGGGGTGACGCCCACCCCGCCGGCGATCAGCAGCACCTTGGGGCGGGTCCGGCGGCGGGCGGTCAGCGCCCCGAAGGGGCCGGTGGCCAGCACCCGGGTGCCGGGCCGCAGCCGCCGCACCCGCCGCGAGTGGGCGCCCAGTCCCTTGACGGTGATCCGCAGGGTGTCGTCCCGGACCGGGGCGGACAGCGAGAAGGGCAGCGCGGTGTGCCACAGCCCCCGGCACAGGAACCGCCAGCGCAGGAACTGCCCGGACTCGGCCCGCAGTTCGGCCAGCCCCTCGCCGCGGACCGTCACGGAGGCCACCCCGGGCCCCTCGTACCGCACCTGCGCCACCCGCAGCCCGTGCCGCAGGGCCTGGCGTACCGGCACCACCGCCCGGTACCAGAGCAGCAGCACGGCGACCGCGGTGTGCGCCAGCGTCCAGCACCAGGCCACCGCGGTGACCGGGGCCAGGTCGGGTCCGGCGAGCTGGTGCGCGAAGCCCAGCGCCACCGCCGGGTAGCCGAGCAGGTGCACCGCCCGCCAGGCCTCGTGCGGGATCCGCCGGCGCACCGCGCGGGCCGAGCAGCCGGCCAGTACGGCCAGCAGCCCGGCGCCGCCGGCGGCCGCGGCCAGCGCCGGATAGCCCAGCAGGCCGCCGGCGGCCCGCAGCACGTCCAGCCCGGTGTGCACGGCGTACCCGCACAGGGCGAACAGGGCGTGCCCGGCGCAGCAGGCCAGCACCCAGCGGCCGCCGGCCGCGTGCCACCGGGCCAGCCGGTCCGCCCCCACCCCGTGCTCCACGGCGGGCACCCGGGCCATCAGGAAGAGCATCACCAGCACGCCGTAGCCGGCCAGCAGGCCGGTGAGGTGGGCGGCGGTCGCGAAGAGCGCGTCGAGGCGGGCCGAGGGGTGCACCTGGACGCCCCACAGGACGACCACCGCACCGGCGCCGGCGAGCACACCGGCCCGCAGGAGTCGGGCGGGGCGCTCGGGTCCGGAGGTCATGACGGGCACGCTAGGGCAGGTCAGCGGGGGTGCGGTGATCTTTAAGGACCGCTTGAGGAAGCCTTAAAGCGGGCCTCACACGGCGGGCCCGGAGGCCGGGAGGGCAGCGTTCCCCGCGGGAAACAGAGGCGATGCGGGCGGGAAACAGCGGGGCCGCACGCTCCTCGCATGACCTCGGAACGTGTGGTGGTGATCGGCGCCGGACTGGCCGGGCTCCGGCTGGCCCAGCGGCTGTCCGGCCCGCCCGGCACGGAGGTGACCGTCCTGGGCGAGGAGAGCCACCCGCCCTACAACCGGGTGCTGCTGGCCGAGATCCTCGCGGGCCGGTACGCCCCGGAGGTCGCGGCCCTGCCGGCCGCGGGGGCGCGGCTGCGGCGCGGGGTGCGGGCGGTGCGGATCGACCGGGCGGCCCGGGCGGTGCACTGCGACGACGGCGCACTGCTGCGGTACGACCGGCTGGTGCTGGCCACCGGCTCCAACCCGGTACTGCCGCCGCTGCGGGGCCTGTTCGAGCCCGGCGGGCGGGAACTGCCCGAGGGCGTGCACGCCTTCCGCACCATGGACGACTGCCTGGCCCTGTCGGCGGCGGTGCGGCCGGGGCTGCGGGCCGTGGTGATCGGCGGCGGCCTGCTCGGCGTCTCCGCGGCGCGGGCGCTGGCCGCGCGGGGGGCGCAGGTGGTCCTGGCCACGCAGGGAACCCGCCTGATGGAACGCCAACTCGACGACGAATCCTCGTCCTTGGTCGCCGCGCACCTGTCCACGCTCGGCGTCGAAACGCACACGGAATGCCGGGTCCGCGGCCTGGTGACGAGCCCTGCGGGGCCGGGCTCCCCGGGGCTCCGCCCCGGACCCCGCGCCTCAAGCGCCATATGCGGCGGGTGAGGGCGTCGCGGCGGGC
>NZ_JBFBGK010000066.1:0-47367 GCF_040684615.1 Streptomyces sp. NPDC089919 | reverse complement strand
CAGAGTCCGCGGGGGACGGTTCTGCGCCCCCTCGACCAGCAGCTCCGCCACGGCCTTCACCGGACTCCTCCGCGGAGTCCGGCGACCCGGGGCCCGGGCGTCGACGGGGTCGGGGAGCGGTCAGCTGCCGACGGTCAGGGTCAGGCTGGTCGGAGCGTCCGGGTTGGGCAGGGCCACGAGCGAGTCCTGGCTGTTGACGTCGTCGTAGGCGAAGCCGTACGCCTTGCCGTCGAGGCTCTCCTTGTGGAAGAAGGCTGCGTACGCGTTGAACGTGGTGCCCTTCTTGTAGTAGGTGCTGGCGTCGTTCCAGGTGGCCGGGCTCTCCTGGGCGACACCGCGGTTGAAGGCGGCGCACAGCCGGGCCTCGACGGCCTTCTCCGTGTCGTTTCCGTCCGCGAGGCTCCCGGCGCACCCGGTGACGTCGGTGGTGGACGGCTTCTTCACCTGGAAGGTGTCCGAGCCGCCGCCGACCGCGGTGAAGGTGAGGGGACCCGTCCCGTCGGAACCGGTGTCGCCCTTGTACGTCGTGTTGCCGACCGTGAGCTGGAAGGGGGTGGTCCCCCCCTTCTTCCATCCGGTCCACGCCTGGGCGATCGCGCTGTCGAAGTACTTCCCGTACGTGCCGTCGGGCTGGAAGCCGGTGGCCGACCGCGGTGCGGTGATGCCGTTCGCGCCGACGAGCGACGAGAAGGCGGGGTTGTCCTTGGTGAAGTCCTTGTAGTCGGCGATGACCTGCGCAGTCGACTTGTTCTCGATGCCGACCTTCTTGTCGACGCCGGAGGAGTCCTGCTTGAGTTCGAGCTTCATGGGGATGGCGAAGCCGTCGACCTGGGTGGTGTTGCCACCGAAGGCTACGGAACCGTTCTCGAAGGTGTACTCGACGAAGTCGAGCACGGGCTTGTTGCTGTCGGTCGGGGCGTACTGCACGTAGCCGGAGTCGCTCGTGCCGCCATCCGCCGCGGGCATGTGCAGCGGCTCGTGGGAGACGAAGATCCGGCCGCCGAAGTGCGCAGGGAGCTCGACGGTGTAGCCCGCATCGCTCTTCTTGAGGTCCGACAGCTTGATCGACATGGTCTTGTCGGCCGCCGTCGCCCCGGGCTGGTCGGTGACCGGCTTCACCGTGCCGTCCGCGGTCACGTAGGAGTAGTGCTTCGGGCTGGCCTGACCGACGACGGTGACGTAGTCGCCCGCGTTCTTGTCCACGATGTTGAGGGGGAAACCGCCCTTCCCGTCGGGCGGCGTGGGCGGGGCGACCGGCTTGCCGTCCTGGTCGAACGCGCCCGACTGCTTCTGGCCGCCGGGCAGGTCGCTCGGCTGGTACACGAAGTAGTAGGTGAACTTGCCCGTCACCGGGGCCGTGGTCGTCCAGGTGCCGTCGGCGCCCTTGGTCATCCGGATGCCCTGGGGCTGGCTCGTGCCGGCGGGCACGTAGTCGACGTCGACCCAGTTGAGGTCCACGCCGGGCTTGGGGTCCTTGAGGCCGAACGACCAGGTGGTGCCGGTCTGGTCCGTGCTGACCTTCTGGGTGAAGTCCTGGTCCGCGTCGGCGTTGGTGGCGGCCGGGGCCGCGGGCGCGGTACCGGTCGCGGCCGCCGGCGGGGCGTCGGCCGCATGCGCCAGGGCTGCGCCGCCGATCGAGACGACGGGTACCGCCAGGAGCAGCGCGGCGCACGCGGCGGTGCGCAGGGTACGGCGGCTGGGGCGTGCGGGACCGGAGGGGGCGGTCGGGCGAATGGACATGACGTTCCTTCGTGTCGGACGGTGTCTGCCCTTCAACGGATACTCCGCCACCCACCGCGAGGGCCTGCGCCAACGGACAAGCGTGGGGACGCCGTCCGACGGCCCAACGTCATGCGCCGTACGCGGGACCGCCTCCTCCGGCGGGGTCAGCGCACGCCGGCCACCGGGAGCTCGACGGTCACCGCGGTCCCGTGGGGTTCCACGGCCTTCAGGGTGAACCTCCCTCCCATGCCCTCGGCCCGGACCCGTTGCGAGGACATCCCGATGTGGCCCGCCTTGGCCTTCGCGGCCAGTCGGCCGGGCGGGATGCCCCTGCCGTCGTCGGCGACATCCAGCCGCACCACGTCCTCGTCCGCCTCCACCCGCACCCGGACGTGCTGCGCCTGCGCGTGTTTGACGATGTTGGAGAGGAACTCGGCGGCGGCTCGGAAGACCAGTTCGTCGACGGGGGTGGGGCCGGCGCTCCGGAAGGAGAACTCCACCTCGAAGCCGCCCCGTAGCGCCCCCTCCTTGAACAGGGCCCGCAGGGCGCTTTCCAGGCCGGCCAGCTCCACCTGGTCGGGGTGCAGCTCCGTCACGGACGAGCGGAGCTGGCGGGCCGCGTCGGCCAGGGCGGACTCCAGCCGGGTCAGGTGCCCGGTGAGGTCCTCGCCCGGCCCGGCCTCGCCGATCTCCTCCGCGTCGAGCTTCGCCGCGAGCACGCTCTGCAGGGCGCCGTCGTGGAGCACTTCGGAGATCCTGCGCCGCTCGTCCTCCTCCAGCGTGATCACCTGGCTCAGGAGCACCGCGCGCTGCCGGACGAGGCCGGCGATGGTGGAGACCCGGGAGCGCTGGAGGGCCGAGAGGAGCACGCAGCACGTCGACACCATCGCGATGAAGCAGGCATGGGTGATCAGGTAGACCCAGTCGGGCGCGGGGGCGGCGGCGATCGCCCCCCCGATGTACGCGCTGAGCGATGCGACGCTGGCGAAGACGGTGACGTACGGGACCAGCTGGAAGGCGGCGACGAGGGGCACCAGGAAGTACAGGTCGTCGAAGAGCGTGATGTAGTTCGAGGTGTCCTTGGGGAAGCCGCCCGAAAGGACCAGGACCGTGGTGATGGCGGTGAGGTCCAGGATCATCGGCCAGAACGCGACGTGGAGCGGGGACATCCGGTCCCACCACGCCAGCAGCAGGAGCAGGTTGACCGCGCCGTAGCCCCACATGATCGCGTAGACGACCGCCGGATGCTCACGGGGCGGAAACACCGTCATGTTCATGGTGAACAGCGCCAGCATGGCGACGATCCGGAAGGCGCTCTGGATGCGCAGGGCGCGCCAGGTGTTGTCCCGCATCAGGGCGTACACAGAGGCGCCGGGTACCAGGTCCGGACGCCGGAAGGACGGTCGCCCGAACCGGAGCGACCCCATGCTCCACGTCATACGACCTCCCGGTCCGGCACCCCATTATCCCCGCCCCGTGCCCGCCCCGCCGCCCGGTGGCGGGCGGGTGGGCGGGGCCGCGACATCGCCCGCCGGGGCGGATGCGCCGTCGTCGGTCCGGTGGCGGGGTTCAGCCGTCCGGGGCGTGGTCGCCGAGCTCGTCGATGATGCGGACGAACGGGCGGCGCAACACCACGACGGCGGGCCGCGCGTCCGTGTGCACGTAGTCGAGGAGCGCGGCCCGGACGGTGGCCGAGGCGGGCCCCGGGTCGCCGCCCGACAGCGACTGCCGGATCGCCTCGGCCGTCGGGACGGCGATCTCCGAGAGCCGGGTGCCGGTCTCTGCGAGCAGGGGTGCCAGGCCCTCCCGGCCGGCGAATCCGGTGATCTCCCGGGCCAGGATCAGGACGTGCTCGGCGAGCCGGCCGGCCCGCTCGACGGCCTGTGTCAGCTCCGCCACCTCCCGGCCGTGGTGCCGGCGCAGGGGATTGAAGCGCAGCAGACGTGCGGTCTCGCGGGCCCGCGCGGCGTGGGCGCGGACCACCGCGCAGTGCTCGGTGGTGACGGTGAGGTTCTCACGGGCGGCCACGGGCCCCGTGCCCAGGACCGCCACGCAGTCGTCGAGGGCGGCGGTGAGGCGGGTCCGGCAGTCGTAGGCGAGCCGGGTCAGGACCCGGCGCGGGTGCGGCGGCCAGAGCAGGGGCGCGAGCACGACGGTCACCACACCGCCGACCGCCGTCTCCCACAGCCGGTGGAAGCCGTAGGCGTCGGGGGAGGGGTTGGCGAAGACCAGCAGTGAGGAGACGGCGACCTGGAGGTTCAGCCCGCCGGCCCGCACGATCATGCCCAGCGCGAGTCCCGCGGCCAGCACCAGCGCCAGCGCGGCGGTCGACGGGCGGACCAGATGGAGGACCGCGATGCCGAGCAGCACGCCCGCGAAGACGCCGAGGACGCGTTGGAACGACACGACCAGGGCGTTCATCGGATCACCGCGCAGGGCCACCAGCGGCACGATCGCCGCGTAGACCGGCGGCTGGTCGGCGCCGAGCCAGAGCGTCACCTGCCATCCGACGACGGCGGTGACGAGGATCCGGGCCGCGGCGGGTCCTTCGGCGGCCACGATCGTGCGGATGCGCTCCGAGCGCGTCGGGCCGGGGGTGTCCACGCTGCTCATGTGCCGTCCTCGTGGGAAGAACCGTAGGGGCAGTGTGGCCTCCGGCGGCCCCGAGGCGTACGAGGCGTACGGAGCGTCGCGGCGGAGCACCGGACGGAGCACCGGACGGAGCACCGGACGGAGCACCGGACGGGGGCGCAGGACGCGGAGCCGCCGCAGCAGCCTTCCCCGACGGCGCGCGGGGTCCGGTACCGCCCACCGATCGGAGGATGACGGCCCGGACCCCTCCCCGGACGATGACGGAAGGACGCACCCGCGCAGGGCAGGAGGCCCCGATGACCGTTCGCACGTGGTGGAGCCGCCGCCGGCGCCGGCCCGTGCCCCCCTCGAGGGAGGCGCGGCACTGGCAGGCCGCGGTGTCGGCAGCCGACTGGTGCGTCACCCGGGCCTACCACGGCGGGTACTCGGGAGTCCCGTACGAGGTGACCGTCGAGGACGTGCGGCTCTGCGCCGACCAGGACTTCGGCCGGCCGGACGTCACCGCCGACCAGGCGGCCGCCGCCATCCGGCAGCGCTGGTACGCCCGGCGCTGCGGGTGGCACCTGCAGACCGACGCCTTCGACCGGGCGGACCGCCCGTGAGGCCGGCGGGCCGCCCCGCCGGCACGGCCACCGCCCGCCCGGACGACGGCGCCGCCGCACCCGGAAGGCGATGCTCCGTCATGTGACGATGGAGCCATGAGCAGTCCCCCCGGACGACGGGGCCGACTCCGCTTGTTCGCGTTGTTCGCGCCCGTCCCGGGCAGCCGGCCCGCCGCCGTCGGCGGCCTCGTCAACGGGGTGGCGGTCGCCCTCCCGCTGCTGGCCGGCATCGCCGCGGGCGACCCCGGAGCGGGGGCCTGGGCCTGCCTGGGCGGGTACCTCGCGGCGTTCACCAACAAGGGCGGACCCCGCGGCCGCCGCACCCTCGCACTGGTCACCGCCGCCCTGGCCGACGCCGCCGCCTTCGCCGCCGGAGAACTCGTCACGGGCCTGTTCCCGCTCGCCCTCGTCCTGCTGGGGGCCCTGGTGTTCCTGGCCGGCCTGGGCGACGCGGTCCACCCCGCGGTGGGCCGGCTGGGCACCATGCCCACCACCGCGCTGGTGGCCGGCTCGGCCGCCGCCGCGGCGGCACCCGGCTCCGGCCGCACGGCCCTGCTCGTCCTGTGCGGCGGGCTCTGGTACGCCGCCGCCACCGCCCTGATCACACCCCCGCCGCGGCTGCGCGACGTCCTGGCCCGCGTCGCCGAGCCCTACCGCGAGACCGGCCGCCACCTGACCCGCATCGCGGCCGGCACGGCCGGTACCCCGGAGGACTACGCCCGGACCGCCGCCTCGCTGGACCGGGCCGGTGCCGCCGTACGGTCCCTGCACGGCGAGGGCGGTGACGACCGGCTCGCCGCGCTCCTCGACCCCCTGGTGGGACACGCCACCGCCCTGGCCGACCTGACCCGGGCGGTGCACGCCACCGGCCCCCCGCCCGCGGGGACCGCCGAGGCCTTCGACGCCGCCACCGGCGCGCTGGCCGGCCGGATCGCCCGCCTGGCCGGGCTCCTGACCCACCGGCGCGGCAGCGCACCGGCAGGCCCGGACCCCCACCCCGCCCTCGCCGGACTCGACGCGGCCTGTGACGCCCTGCGCCCGCTCGCCGCAACCGGGCAGGTGTCCTATCAGGCACTGTCCCGAGCCGGACACCGCCGCCGCCTCCTGGCCCGGATCGCGGACGAGGCGGACCTCGCCGATGCGGTGGCCGCCGGCCTGCCCGTCGCGCCCGGCGACCGGGCCCGTCCCGCCCCCGGACCGCGTCCCGCGTTCGACCGGGCCCGGCTGCGCGCCGCGTTGGCACCCGACTCCGCCGGCCTGCGCCACGCCCTGCGGACGGCCGTGGTCGCCTGCGGCGTGTTCGCCCTGGTCCGGGCCTGCGGACTCGGGCACGGCGAGTGGGCCGTCCTCGCGGTGCTGCGGGTGCTGCGCCCCCGGTACGGGGACACCCTCGAACGCGCCTGGCAGCGCACGCTCGGCAACCTGGTGGGCGGGACCTGCGCCGCGCTGCTCATCATGGGCGTCCGGGAGCCGGTCGGGCTCGCGGCCGCGCTGTGCGCCCTGATCGTCCTCGGCTTCACCGTGCGGCCCGTCAACTACGCCTTCTGGGTCGTCTTCGGAACCCCGCTGGTGCTGCTCCTCGGGGACGTCTCCCATCCCGGGGACTGGCGGTCGGCGCTCGCCCGGATCGCCATGACGCTGCTCGGCAGTGCCGCCGCCCTGCTCGGCGGCTACCTGCTGTGGCCGACCTGGGAACAGGGGCGTCTCGCCGCGCGGGCCGAGGAGGCCACGGCCGCGGCCGCCGCCCACCTCGACTCGGTCCTGGGCCGGTTGCTCGCACCGCCGCCGGCCGTCGGGGCGTCCGCGGGCGGCCGCACGGGGGCCGGGGACCCGGTCCGCACCGCCGCCGAGCGTGCGCTGGCCGCACTGCGGGACGCCGAGCAGCAGGCCCGCCGCGAACCGCACCACGACAGCGCGGACGTCGACCGGGCGGCAGCCACCGCCGACACCCTGTACGACCTGGCCCTGGCCCTGGCCGCGCTGGCGGCCCACCCCCCGCCCGCGGTGCCCCGTATCCCCGCCCTCGCCGGGTACGCGGCCCACGCCGCACCGGCCCTGACGGCCCGTACGGCGGACGAACGCAGGGAACGGCTCGCCGGGCTGGCCGACGCGCTGGAGGAGATGCGGCTGTACATGGAGGAGCTGCACGTCCGGCGGCAGCGGGAACTGGCGGCCGGACGGTCACGGGCGGAGACGCCGGCCCGTGTCGCGGTCCGGGAGGACGGCCCCGTCGTCGAGCTGCTCGCCGGGATCGCCCGTCGGATCGGGGAGCTGCCGCCGCACCGGCCCTGACGACGCGTCGAGCGGCCCCCGCCAGGGCGGGGGCCGCTCGACGCCGGTGTCGGCCGCCGGGGTGCGGCGGCCGGTTCAGGGAGTGGTGGAGGTCAGGTCGGCGTAGACGACGAGGTTGTCGAGGTAGCCGCTGCCCACGGTGGTCCCGGCCGGGACCGCGCAGGTCACCAGCCGCAGCTGGGGAGTGCCGGTGGCCCCGTAGACGGCCTGGGAGGGGAACCGGGACTTGGGGTAGACCTCGGACTTCGTCACCGTGAAGACCGCGGTGCTGCCGTCGGCCCGGACCGTCTCGATCCGGGCGCCGGGCCGGAGCTCGTGGAGGCGGTAGAAGACGCTCTTGCCCAGGCTGCCCACCGTGACGTGGCCCAGCAGGACGCTGGCACCGGTCTCGCCGGGCGTGGGGGAGCCGTCGTACCAGCCGACGGGGGAGTCCGCCTCGATGGGCGGCACCTCGACCGTGCCGTCGGCGGCCAGCCCCAGCGCCTCGACCCTGCTGTCCACGCCGATCGAGGGGATCTCGATGCGCTCCGGCACGGAGCGGGCCATGGCGGGCGGCCGGCCGGCCCCCGCGGGGGCCGTGGCGGCCGGGGTGCCGTCGTGCCGGGTGAGGGCGAGGGCGGCCAGCACGGCCGCCACCAGGACCAGGACGGCGCCGCTCCACAGCCACCGGGCCCGCCGCCGGCCGCGGCCGGGGGGTGCCTGCGGCGTCCCGGCGGGACCGGGCGCCGGCGGTGCCGGGTAGCCGCTCACCGCTTGTGCACCCGCAGCCAGCGGCGGCCCAGGAATCCGGCCGCTCCGACGGCTGCCGCGAGGCCGGCGCCCTCACCGGTCTCCCGGAGCGGGCTCTGGTGCCCGCCGCCGGTCACGACACCGGTGTCGGGCGCGCCGTTGGGGATGTGCGGGGTCACGGGCGCCGCCGTGGGCGTGGGCGTGGGCGTCGGCGTGGGAGCGGGCGGCGTGTAGGGGGTCGCGACGGAGAAGCTGGTGGAGAACTGCTGGCTGACCGGAGGGGCGCCGGGGATCGTGCTCTTGGCCGTACACGTCACGGTGACCGGGTACGTCGTGGGCTTCGGGGCGAGGTCCGGCAGCACCTGCGCCGTGGCCGCGAAGTGGGCGGGGTCCGAGGCGGTGATCGTCGCCTGCCCGCCCGCGAAGGCGTTCGAGGTGATCGAGTCCACGGCGATGGCCCCCGAGGGGCAGGTACCGGAGAGGTTGAGGCTGTCCGGGGTCAGGATCTGGTGCCGGCCGAGCGCGGTCGACTTGATCACGAGGGACCCGGGGGTGGTGGTGCCGGGGTCGGTCGTACCCCCGCCGCCGAGGGGACCGCCGCCGTCGGTGCCGGACCCGTCCGCGGCCGTGCCGCCGCCCGAGCCGCCGCCGGCACTCGTCCCGCCGGTCGTGGGAGCCGTGGCGGTGCCGGGCGCGGGCGTCGCGGTGCTGCTGGTCGCGGGCGTCGCCGCGAATGCCGGTGCGGCTGCGGGGAGGAGCAGCGCAGCCGCTCCGACGGCGGCTGTCGCGATGCCCGTTGCGATGATCGACCTCATGCCCTGTCTCCTTCTGAGCGCGTTCCAGGCCGGATCCCCGATGGAGGCGCCTGTGTGTCGCGAGGGACACTCTTCGCCTGGTAGGGGGGTCCGGTCATGGACCGATCGGAGGACCGGCCGGTGGATACGCGGTCGTGGAGGGTTCCGCCGGGGGAGCGGGCCGATCCGCGGACGACCGCTCCCGGCGGGCGCGGGCCGGGCACCCGCGCCGGGCCGGGGACGTTCCCGCTCCGGCCCGCCCGCGGTCAGTCCCGCCGGAAGAGGCCGGTCAGTACCGCCTGCTCCAGGACGTGACCGGTCATGGCGGCCTCCAGTTCCGGCCGCCCGGCGGTGTCCGGGAGGTCGAGCACCGTGTCCAGTGCGTACAGCGTGAAGACGTACCGGTGGGTGCCGTCGCCCTGCGGCGGCGCGGGTCCGATCCAGGTGTTGGTGCCGCGGGTGGTGCGGCCCACCACGGCCAGGTGGTCGTCCCCGCGGAAGAGGCGTTGCTGACCCGCCGGGATGTTCCACAGCACCCAGTGGTCGAAGTTGCCGTCCGGGCGCCGGTCCCGCGGTACGTCCGGATCGTGCACCACCAGCGCCAGGCTGACGGCCCCGGCGGGCACGTCGCCGAACAGGAGGGGCACGGGGGACTCGTCGCCGTCCACGGAGTGTTCGACCGGGATCCAGCCGCCGTCCCGGAAAGCCGTGCTTTCGATCTTCATGTCGCCATGGTGTCCCCGAACGGGCCGGCCGGCCCGTCGGGACGGCCCCCGGGCCGGTCCGCGCACGGGGGCCGGTCCACCCGGGCGGGGGCGTCGCCGTCCGCCCCCGCGTCCCCCGGCCGGGGGACGCGGCCGGCCGCGGTCCGCGCGGATGCTGGGGGTACCGTCCAGCACGTTCCGAACCGGAGGCCCCGGATGCCCGCGTCGCCCGCCCCCCACCCGGCCCGGGCCCCCGAGCCGTCCGTCCTGCCGGCTCCCGGCCGCGAGGCCGGGGAGTACGGCGGGGGCGAGCGCGTCCCCCTCGCCCAGCAGCTCGCCAAGGGCACCGCCCGCGAACCCATCGAGCTGCACGTCGAAGGCGTCGCCGAGGTCCTCATGCGCAGGATCGCCCTTCCGGTCGGCGGTGCCACCGGGTGGCACTACCACCCCGGGGACCTGCTCGCGGTCGTCGAACAGGGCGAGCTGACCCACACCGATGCCCATGGCAGGACCCACCGCTACGGGCCGGGGGACGCCTTCCTGGAGCCCCGCGGCTCCGAGCACGTCCACGAGGGCCGCAACACCGGTGGCGACGAGGTCGTCCTCCACGTCACGTACCTCAACCCGTCCGCGGGTCCGCTGGCCGTGCCGGTCGGCTGACTCCGGGTCAGCACCCGGTCCCGGTGCCCGTCGGCCGGGACCCTTCACACGGGCCGGCGGAGGAGTGCCGTACGGCCGGGCGGGTGGGAGATCCGCTCCACGGAGGAGAACCACGGGGCGTCGTGCCATACGTACATGCACATGCCCGTACGGACGAGAGGAAGTGAGCCGATGCCCAAGTACCTGGTGCACGCCACCTACACGGGAGAGGGCCTCCAGGGCCTGGTCGCCGAAGGCGGCAGTGGGCGGCAGCGGGCCGTGGAGCAGGTGCTCGCCTCCGTCGGGGGCAGCCTCGACTGGATGTCCTTCGCCCTGGGGCAGGCCGACCTGTACTGCGTGGTCGACGTCCCCGACCAGACGGCCATGGCCGCGGTGGCGATGGCGGCGCGTTCCTCCGGGGCGGTGGTGTCCTGGGTGGTCCCGCTCCTGAGCGTCGCCGAGATCGACGAGGCGGCCAGGAAGACGGTCGAGTTCCGGCGGCCCGGGGCCTGAGGCACGGCACGGGCGGGACTGTGCTGAGCGGGTCTACTCACAGACTGGTTACTGCCGGGTCTTTCACCCCGGAGAGCGGTTGCCGCATCAGCCGTGCATGCTCCTCATGTCACGGACGGTCCTGCACCGAGCTGCCTGTTCTCTTGTTCCGCACTGCATCCGGTGTGCGCTTTCGACGCTACGGGCCGCGGCCGTCGGGGCGGATGCCCCGACCGGCCGGCCCGACGGGGGACCGGCGCATCCCCCATCGGGCTGCCTCGGCCGGTCCGGCCCGAAGGCGGGCATAGTGGGACTGAACACCCCGAGGGCACCGCGGGCGCCGGGCGACGCCGACGGAACGGCGCGTTGCCGGACCGCGGCAGCCGCGCCGGTACGGGACGAGCCACCAGGAGGAGCGTTGACCGGGGACCGCGCAGCCGACGAGGAACAGATCTGGAACCAGATCCTGGCGATCGCAGCCGGGTTCAAGGCGAACGACGCCGCGGTCTTCTCCGACGTGTACGCGCACGACGCGGACTGGACCAACGCCTTCGGGACGACCCGGCACGGCCGCGAAGAGATCGTCTCCTACCTGCGCAGGCTGTTCGCGGACCCCCGGTTCGCCGCCGGCAGGCCCGTCGGCCCCCCGCAGGCGAAGCTGCGCTGGGTGACCGACGACGTCGCGGTCGTCACCACGTACATCGAGCGCGAAGGCCAGCAGACCACGTCCGGCGAGGTCCTGCCGACCCGGCGCAACCACTCGATCAAGGTGCTCCAGCGCCAGGGCGACCGCTGGCTCGTGGTCTCGGACCTGTACATGGACGCCCGGGACGAGCAGACCCTCGCCCCCGGGGACGCCCCGGAGCCGGGCCGGTAGCTCCCGCCGGGAGCGCCCTGCGTGTGCCGGGGGTGCGCCTCACACGTCCCGTCCGGACCTGCCGGACTTCGCCGAGCCGGTTCGGCGGCTGACGACCGGAGGTCCCCCGATCCGGGCCCCGGATATCCCCCGGCAGGGCGCCGTTCGGGGGGATGCCGGGGCGGCGCACCCCTTCCTAGGCTGACCCGGCTGTCAGAGGTGGTGCTGATGAGGGAGCAGGTCTTGGTCGCGGTCGAGGGCATGTGTGACGTCCGGTTCGAGCCGGTGAGGGCGGTGCTGCAGGAGCAGCTGCGCTCCGGTGCCGAGCTGGGGGCGTCCCTCCACGTCGACGTGGACGGCGAAGCCGTCGTCGACGTCTGGGGCGGGTTCCGGGACACGTCCCGGACCGTGCCGTGGACGGCGGACACCCTGACCAACGTGTGGTCGACCACGAAGGCCGTCACCTCCCTCGCGGCGCTGGTGCTGGTCGAGCGGGGGCTGCTGGACGTCGACGCCCCCGTGAGCGCGTACTGGCCCGAGTTCGCGGCCAACGGGAAGGAGGACGTCCGCGTCCGCCACATCCTGTCCCACACCTCCGGCGTCTCCGGCTGGGAGCAGCCCTGCACCCTGGAGGACGTCTACCGGACCCGGTCCGCGGCCGCGCGGCTGGCGACCCAGGCACCGTGGTGGGAGCCGGGCACGGCGTCCGGCTACCACGGCATGAACTTCGGCCACCTCGTGGGCGAGCTGGTCCTGCGGACCACCGGACAGTCGCTGACCTCGTTCGTCGCCTCCGAGCTGGCCGGCCCGCTGGGGGCGGACTTCCAGATCGGGGCGCGTCCGGCCGACTGGGACCGGATCGCCGACCTCGTCCCGCCCGCCGTCGACCCCCACGCGTTCGACGAGATAGACCCGGCGAGCACCATGTACAAGACGCTGACCAGCCCGGGCGCGAGCGCCGAGGTCGCCAACACGGCCGGCTGGCGCCGCGCCGAGATCGGCGCCGCCAACGGGCACGGCACGGCGGCGGGCATCGCCCGCCTGCTGTCCGTGGTCTCGCGCGGGGGAACGGCGGGCGGGGTGGACCTGCTCTCGCCGCAGACGATCGACCTCGTCTTCGAGGAGCAGGCACACGGCACCGACCTCGTCATCGGGCTCCCCATGCGCTGGGGCATCGGTTTCGCCCTCCCCGAGGCCCGGACCTTCCCCTACATCCCCGACGGGCGGGTGTGCTTCTGGGGCGGATGGGGCGGTTCCGTCATCGTGATGGACCTCGACCGTCGCCTGACGCTGGCCTACACCATGAACCGGATGGGCGGCGGGGTGGTGGGTTCGGAGCGTACCGAGGCGTACGTCAGGGCCGTCTACGACGTCCTCGCGGGCACCTGACGTGCCGTACGCGGCCCACGACACGGAGGAGCGGGACATGAGCGGACGACTGCAGGGGTCGGTGGCCCTGGTCACCGGCGCGAGCAGCGGGATCGGCGCGGCGACCGGCCGGGCGCTGGCGGCACAGGGAGCGGCGGTGGCCCTGGTGGCACGCCGGGCCCACCGGTTGGACGAACTGGTGAAGGAGATCGAGGCCAGCGGCGGCCGGGCGCTCGCGATCCCCTGTGACATCACCGACCGTGCCGGGGCCACCGCCGCGGTGCGGCGGACCGTCGACGCGTTCGAACGGCTCGACATCGTGGTCAACAACGCCGGGCAGATGCTCCTGGGCGAGTTCGCCGCCGCACCGGCCGAGCTGGCCGACCGCATGGTCGGGCTCAACGTCACCGGCCTCCTGAACGTCTCCCGGGCGGCTCTGCCGCACCTCGTCGAGGCCGCCGCGGACGGCGGCCGGGGCGTGGCCGACCTGGTGAACATCAGCTCGGTCGCCGGGCGCAAGGCCGTCGCCGGCGGCGCCGTCTACGCCCTCACCAAGTACGGGGTCGTGGGCCTGTCCGAGGGCCTGCGCCAGGAACTGGCCGGCCGTCAGGTCCGCGTCACGGTGGTGGAACCGGGCGCGGTGGCGACCGAACTGGCCGACCACCTCGCCCCGGAGATCCGGGACCGGATCCTGCGAGGGATGGAGTACGAGCCGATGGCACCGGCCGACATCGCGGAGACGATCGCCTTCGCCGTCACCCGGCCGCGCCACGTCGCCGTCAACGAAGTCCTGGTCCGGCCGACCGGCCAACTCCTGTGAAGCACCCGGTACGTACGCCGGGGGCGGACCGTCCCCCCATGGAACGGTCCGCCCCCGGCGGGGTACCGGCCGGCTCCTTCGAGCCGCCCGGCGGGGCGCCGGCGGCGGATCGTCCCCCCACGGAACGATCCGCCCCCGACGGGTATCAGGGTGTGCGCCCTAGCTGCAGGACGCGCTGACGGTGGCCGTGCCGTTCGCCGTGCGGCCCGGGACCTTGACCCAGCCCGACGTGCTGGAGACCTCGGTGCACTCGGAGAACCGGCCGTCGGTGACGGCGGCGGTCATCAGCGCGCGCGCCTGCGCCAGGGCGCCCCGCGGGTCGCCGGCCGAGCCGGTGAAGGTCTGCAGGCCGGCGACCCGCGCCCGGCTGATCCAGCCGTTGGTGACGCTGGCGACGACGCGCGCCGAGCCGGGGTCCGCGAGGCTGCCGTAGCGGACCTCCGTGCGGCGCAGGCCCAGGTCCGGTGCGAAGACCGCCCCGCTCCAGCTGCGGACCGTGTGGACGAGGACGTCGTCACCGACGGAGAAGGACCCGGCGGACTCCTCGGCGTCCGGGTCGTACAGGAAGAAGACGCCGCCCGGCTCGACGACCGGATCGGTGTCGACCCGGAGCATCCAGGTGGTCCCGCCGGTGATGGTGCGCACCGGCGTCCAGCGGAGGTTGTCGAGCTCTGCGCCCGCCATGGTGCTCACGCCGTCGCCGGCCGGGGAGGAGACCGCGGGGGCGGCGGCAGGCGACGGGGCGGCGAGTGCGGCCGGCGCGCCGAGCCCTGCGATGACGGCCGCGGCGGCCAGGGCGAGGGTGAGGCTGCGGGGGTTGGACATCGTTGCTTCCTTGTCGGTGGTGTGATCGGGAGGGTGCGCGTCAGGAGAAGAGCTTGGCCGCGGAGCCGATGAACGTGCCGGCCCAGGGAGCGGCGGGGTCGCCGTACATCACCTGCACCAGGCGCTGACCGGGGGCCATCCGGAAGCTGACGTCGTGCCAGTCGGCGGCGGTGGTCGCTCCGTCCGCCATCGGCACGGGGCTTCCGGTGAGGACGTCGAGCACGAAGTACTCCCCGCCGGTGCAGCCGCCGGGCTCCTGGGTGAGCGCGTAGGAGGCGTAGGCGTTGGTCTTCGGGGCGTCCGACCGGTAGCGGGCGCGCAGGTCGGTCAGCGCGTAGTGGTCGGCGGTGGTCACCGTCTGCCGGGCCGGTGCGGCACAGGCCGCCGCCGGGGCGGACGCCGCCTGCGCCGACTGGAGACCGAGGACTCCGGTGGCGGCTACGGCGGCCGCGACGGTGGCCAGGGTCTTGTACGTGGTGCGCACGGTCTTACCTCGTCTCGCTGCGGAAAGGGGTTCCGCTCGGGTGGGGTGTCGCCGCGGGGCCGGTGGTGGGACGGCCGGGCCGCGGCGTGATCACCGTGCCCAGGCCCACTTCGGCCCGCGCAATCCCGTCGACGCGATCCGGCCACCCGGATCCGGCTCGGCGGGCCGTCTCCGAGCCGCGGGGACGCGTGCTCCGAGCCGTCCGGCCGGTCCCGCGGCACGCCCTCGACCCGTCCAGCCGCCGGGTTCCCAGCGAGATCCCTTGCGATCGTATGTGACTGAATTTGGTCGCTGTTTTTCTCTCTTTGTTCGTTATAAGAACACTCGACCGTGGTGGCGAGGCCTCGCAGGTGGCCGTCGCAACGATGCGTGGAGGAGGCCGCCCGGCGGTGTCCGGGGCGGCCCCTGCGGCGCCTAGCGGAACGACTGGTGGTTCTCGACGCGTCCACCCGGGCTGTTGATGTTGTTCGCGGTGCCGATGTTGTTGTAGACGGTGAAGATCCCGTTGAGGCTGATCGGGAGGACCGACCCCCCGCCTCCGCCGCCCCCGCACCCGCTGCCGGTGACCGTGACCGTGCTGGCGGCCGTCCGGACGCCCACGGAGTCCTGGACGTTCACCTGGTTGGTGACGCTCCCGCACGGCGCCGAGGCGGGCACGGAGACCACCACCGTGATCGTCGCGCTGCCGCCGGGCGGCAGCCCGGCGGCACTGGAGCACGTGACGTCCTGACCGGCGTTCGAACACGTGAAGCCGGCGGGCGCCGTGACGCTGCTGACGGGAAGGGCGGCCGGGACGGCGTCGGTGACGGTCAGCGACGAGGTCGGCGTGGTCCCCTGGACGTTGCCGATGACGATCTCGTACGTACCCTGGCCCCCCTGCGTGAACTGGCCCTCGACATGACTCTTCGCCACCGTGGGCCGGGCGAGACCCGGGCAGCCGGGATAGAGGACGGGTGTGGGGTCCTCGGCGACCAGCACCGTGACCGGCTCGGGCGAGTCGAGGTCACGCTCGAAGACCTGGTTGACCGGCACGCACTCCAGCGGCTCGGGCGGTTCGGGCGCGACGGCCACCGTGACGGTGAACTGGGCCGTCTGCTGCGATTCCAGCGTCCCGACGAGGAGGCAGCCCACGGTGGTGGGATTGACGGCGCAGTTGAACAGCGCCCCGCCGTCTGCCGCCGTGGGCGTCATGCCCGGCGGCAACTGGTCCAGCAGGGCCAGCTGGGTCAGCTGCGGCCCGGAGTTGGTGACGGTGATCGTGTACGTGCCCGACCCGCCGGGGGCGAACGCCAGGGGGCGTGGCTCTTCGTCACGACGACGTCCGACTGCGCGTGCGCCGGGCCCGCACCCGCCGCGATCGGCAGGACACAACCCAGCGCCATGACCAGTCCCATCAGGATGCGACGGCCCTTGAACGGTTTCACGTCTCCTCAGTTTCTGCGCGGTGGGGGGAAGGTGGCCCATGGCCAACGCCCGCACCCGGATCCCATCGACGCGGATGCGCACGAACCACCCGTCCGCCACGGGAGTCCGCCCGTTCGGCCGCGCAAGGGGGAGGACGCCCCGGCCGGAGTACTAGTACCGAAGGCAGGACGTCCGGGTCATATCCCGCCGGGCGCCGGGGGCTGCACGCTCTGCGCAGGCACGAAGCAGGCCCCTCCCACCATGCTGGAGCACCCTTGAACCGCAAGAACGCCGTTTCGGTACTCGCCGCGCTGACCGTCCTGTCGGCGTCCGGTGTCGCGCAGGCCGCAGACACCGCTCCGACCGCCAGTTACTGCCACTACAACGGCACCCTCAGCTGTTTCAAGACCTTCCGCGAGCTCGTGAACGCCGCGTCGTTCGGAGCGGTGCAGGACGCCCCGCTGACGCCGCCCGGCGGGGCCGCCGCGACGCTCGCCCTGAGCGCGCGGATGGAGAAGGGGAACAAGTACCTGTCCTCCATGCACTTCGCCAACCCGGACTGGACGGGGAACGTGCTCTCCATAGCCGCCAACGGCTGCAAGGGCGACATGCCGCTGCCGGCCGTCATGAACTTCCACGTCATCAACTCGGCCTTCGACAACCGGGTCAACTCCGAGGTCGGCATGAACGGGTGCCAGGTCAGCCCGGCGGCCGACCCCAACCACACGGGGTACGTCGGGCACGCCCGGCCGATCGGCTGGCACAACTCCGGAACGGCCCTGTACAACCAGATCACCTCGGTCTCCTACTACCGCACGCCCACCCGGGACGAGGCCGCGAAGGCGTGCCAGAACGGGACCGCGAAGTGCACCCTCGACGCCGGGGCCTCCTCCTCGATCGTCACCGGTGAGAGCAAGGCCGTGGCCTTCAGCACCAACTGCACCTCCGTGCTCCAGAACCGGGCGCTGTGGTGGGAGACGAGCGTGGCCAACGAGGAGTCGATGCAGACCGAGTACGGGCAGAAGCTCACCATCGGTCTGGAGTTCGGCGACCTGAAGACCGGCATCGAGGCCTCCTTCGCCCAGCGGTACGGGCACTCCACCACGAACACCACGACCTTCAAGCAGCAGGACACGGTGAACATCCCGCCGCGGACCCGGAGCATCCTCTACAAGACCCCGGTCTTCGAGGTGCTCTCCGGCTCGGCCACGGCGGAGATGAACGACGGCGGGGCGATCGCGACCCTGCCGTGGACCGTCAAGCAGGCCGTGGCCGACGGATCCGACGGCCTGACCTGGGACGAGGTCCCGCTGACGGCGGCGGAGCTCAAGAACACGGCCCTGTGCCCGATGTCGGGAGGCGTCACCCGGGCGCTCTGAGCCGGGCCCGCACGACGAGGACCCCGCCGCCGGCAGGACGAGTCATCGTCACGCCGGCGGCGGGGTCCCCTGCCGTCGTCAGGCCGCCGGGCACCGGTCCCGGCGGGGGCCTCAGCCCCGGCCGAGGGGGCCGCCGGTCTCCGGGAGGGGAGCGACGACCACGTTCACGGCCTGGAGGCCCTTGGGGCCCTTCTCCACGTCGAAGGTCACCCGGTCCGCTTCGTTGAGCGACCGGAAGCCCTTGCCGATGATGGCGCTGTAATGGACGAAGACGTCGGCGCTGCGGTTCTCGGGGGTGATGAAGCCGAAGCCCTTCTCACCGTTGAACCACTTGACTGTTCCTGCTGGCATTGCGTTCCCACTTGCTGGAGGTTGTCGAACCGGCGTGCCCGGGGCCGAAGTGCCCCGCACCCGGCCGGTTCCGATGCCCCCATCCCACCGCGTCCATCCCGCCGCCGCGCCCCCCTCCGGCCAGGAGACGGGGCAGTCGCACGGGCACCGCAGCGGCCCGGGCCGCCTGCCCCGGGCCGGGGCCTGCCCCGGTCAGCCGGTCGCCCGGTGCAGCGCCCGCCCGCGCCGGCCCCCGCGCTCCAGCCGGGCCGGCAGGTGCGCGACCAGCCAGCGGTTGGCCGGCTCCTCGACGTACCGGTGCGTGGCCCAGGCCAGCACGGTGATGACGAGGCCCATCCCGAGGAAGGCGAAGAGGGCTCCGTCGTTGTCGGCCGTCCGGCCGAACTCGTACGTGGCCCAGCGGCTGACGGTGTGGTGGATCAGGTAGAAGCAGTACGACCAGACACCCAGGTTGACCAGGGCCGGCCTGTTGAGCAGGCCGCGCCGGCCGGCGATCTCCCGCTGTACGAAGGCCAGCATGACCAGGGCGGCCAGGACGGCGATGACCGGCCGGAGCGAGTAACCGGCCTGCTGGCTCCAGGTGTCGGAGAGCCGGGGTATCCACCGGTAGTACGCGTACGTGTACGCGGCCAGGGCCAGCAGGGGCACCGCCGGGTGCAGCCGCGGCCGCCAACCGCGCCTGACGGCCACCGCGAGGGTGATGCCGACCAGGAACTCCGGCAGGTGGTAGGGCGGGGTGCGGGCGATCCAGGCGGCGAAGGCGGCGGGGTGGTGGGCACCCGCCAGGTTGCTGACGAGGACCATGGAGGCCAGACCGGCCGCGGTGAGCACCACGAGGCTGCGGGTGCGCAGGCGTACCAGGAACCGGGCGGCGAAGGGGAACAGCGCGTAGAAGAGCAGTTCCACGCTCAGGGTCCAGGTGACGGGGTTGCCCGGCAGGCTCGGCCGGCTGTTCGGGAACCAGTTCTGCACGAGGAAGAGGGAGGACACCAGGCTTCCCCAATGGGTCCGCTGATGGGCCATCACGTAGAAGACCAGGTAGGCGGGGACCGCCGTCACCAGCGTGGCCGGCCAGATCCTGGCGATCCGCCGCCAGTAGAAGGCCCCGGCGCTCTGCTCGGGCTTGTGGGTCCAGGTCAGGACGAAGCCGGACAGGACGAAGAAGAACGTGACGCCCTGCGCGGCCATCTGGGAGTACGGGAAGACCAGGGGCGCGGTGCCGTACCCGGTCTTGTCGCCGATGCCCGTGAAGTGGTGCAGGAAGACACCGAGCGCGGCGAAGAACCTGAGGCTGGTCAGGCAGTCGAGGCGGCGCGGCAGGGCGCCGGGGGCCGCAATCGTGCCTCTGACCGGTGCGGAGTGCTTCGCTTCGATGAGGCCGGTCGTCATGGAGGTGCCTGCTTCCGGGGTCGTCGGTCAGAGCGGGGGGCGGGCGGTCTCGTCGTGCCCCGTCCGGGGCGGCGGTCGCGGCTCAGGCCGTGCGCAGGCGCAGACGCAGGCGCTGGAGCGGGATCAGGTTGAGGAGGAGGCCGGCGGCGGCGACGGCGGTGACGAGGTTCAGGCCGGGACGGTAGGGGGCGAAGGAGCCGCCGCCGTGCCCTGCGCCGCCGAGCAGGCCGGTGAGCACGGCCAGGACCAGCGCGGCTCCGACCATCGCGGAGGTCTGGACCAGGCCGGAGGCCAGCCCCTGTTCCTCGTCGCGGATGCCCTCGGTGGCCTGCGCCATGACCGTGCTGTAGCCGAGGGCGAAGCCGGTGCCGAGCAGCAGCAGGGTCGGCAGCATCGTGGCCAGGTAGGGCGGCGAGGTGCCCGCGGTCACCAGGAACCACGCGTACCCCAGCGTGGTGGCGACCATGGAGAAGCGGATCAGTGCCTGGGTCCCGAAGCGGTTGATCAGCCGGCCCGAGCCGGGTGAGCCGACCACGACCACGATGCCGATCGGGAGCAGCGCGAAGGCCATGCGCAGCGGTGACCAGCCGCGGCCGTCCTGAAGGAACAGGGTGAGCAGGAACTGGAAGCTCATGTACGAGCCGACCAGCGCCACGATGCTCAGATTGGCGCGGACGGTGCTGGCGTGCCGCAGGATGCCGAGCCGGATCAACGGGTGGCGGACCCGCTTCTCGACCAGGACGAAGGCGGTCAGCAGCGCGAGGGCGAGGGCCAGCGGGCAGAGCGTGGCGGCCGAGGTCCAGCCCTTCGCCGGGGCCGTGACGACGGCGTAGACGGCCAGCAGCATGCCCGCGGTCAGGGTGAGCGCGCCGGCCGGGTCGTGGCCACCGGTCCGGGCGGGGCGGTCCCGGGGGATCAGCTTCCAGCCGACCAGGAGGGCCACCAGCGCGAGCGGGGCGGGCATCAGGAAGACGTAGCGCCAGCCGAAGCCGGTGAGCAGGCCGCCGAGGACCAGGCCCAGGGAGTAGCCCAGCGCGCCGAAGAGGCTGAAGACCGACAGCGCCCGGTTGCGCTGGGGCCCCTCCGGGAAGGTCGTGGTCAGCAGGGACAGCGCGGTAGGGGCGGTGAAGGCCGCGGCCACGCCCTTGACGAAGCGGGTCGCGACCAGCAGGGAACCGCTGTCGACCAGACCGCCGAGCAGCGAGGCGGCGGCGAAGACGCCCAGGGCGATCAGGAAGACCCGCCGGCGCCCCAGCAGGTCGGCGGCCCGGCCGCCGAGCAGCAGCAGGCCGCCGTACCCCAGGAAGTAGCCGTTGACGATCCACTGGAGCGACGTGGGCCCCATGTGCAGGTCGCGGCCGATGGACGGCAGGGCGATCCCGACCATCGACCCGTCCAGACCGTCCAGGAACAGCACGAGGCACAGCACGGCGAGCACGCCCCACAGCCGTGCCGACCACTGGGGGGCGGCCCGGTCCGGCAGCGCGCGGGTGGGGGAGACGGTCGTGGACATCGGCAGGACTCTCCGTGAAGGGCCGCGGGGGCGCACGACACCCCGGGGGCGAACGAAAGACGACGGTCATATGACCGTATTGATCAATGGGTGCGGCCCTCATCCCCTGATCGGCCCCCGCCGCGGGGGACGCGGCCCCGGCGGCCGTACGGTCAGGCCGCGGCGCGGGCGTCGTGCGGGGACGGGAGTCGGCGAAGGAGCCGAACGACGCCTGCAGGTGGGTCGCGATCAGCGGGGCGGCAGCCGCCCCCAGTACACCGCCGAGGTTGTAGGTCAGGATCGCTCCGGTGTACCGGACCCGTGCGCCGAAGAGCTCCGGCAGGTAGGCGCCCATCGGGCCGTACGTCAGGCCCGTGCAGAAGTTCAGGCCGCCGAGCGCCGGCGCCGTCAGGACGATCTGCCGGGTGTCCATCAGCGGGAACACCACCAGGGCGCACGGGAGGGTCACGGCCGCCCCCAGGAGCAGGGTGCGCCGGCGTCCGATGCGGTCCGACCACGCTGCGGACGCCCAGATGCCCGAGGCGAAGGCCAGAGCGCCGATCAGCGAGATCACGAGCATGTCGCCGCGCGGGATCCCCAAGGTACCGGTGGCGTAGGACAGGCAGAAGGCGGAGGCCGTGTAGAAGGTGCAGAAGACGACGACCATGGCGCCGGCGCCCAGCAGGACCTCCCCCGGACCCGTGCGCAGCACCTCCCTGAGCGGGACCCTGCTCAGGGCGTCCGCCTGCGACATCGCACGGAAGACCGGGGTCTCGGTCACCTTCAACCGGACCAGCAGGCCGACCGCGGTGAACACGAAGGACAGCAGGAACGGGATGCGCCATCCCCACGCGACGAACGCCGTGTCCGGCAGAGCCGAGGAGACGGCCCAGAAGACAGCCGTGGCCACGAACAAGCCCAGCGGAGCACCCAGTTGCGCAGCGGATCCGTACCTGCCCCGGCTCCGGCGGGGCGCGTGCTCGACCGCCAGCAGCGCGGCGCCGCCGAACTCCCCGCCCAGCCCGACGCCCTGGACGAACCGCAGCAGGACCAGGAGGGCGGGCGCGGCGGCCCCCCACAGCGCGTGCCCGGGCAGGAGCCCGATGAGAGCGGTCGACAGGCCCATCATCAGGAGCGAGACGACCAGGACCGACTTGCGGCCGAGGCGGTCGCCGAAGTGGCCGAACACCACGGAGCCCAGGGGCCTGGCCACGAAGGCGACGCCGAAGGTGGAGAACGAGGCGAGCAACGCGCGTGGCCGGGGCGGCCCGTCCCCGGGCCGGTCGGCCGATCGGTGGATGGCCGGGTCCCGGCCGCCCGCCGACGATGGACGCAGGGCCGGTTCCTCCGGCGTGTCCTCGAGTCCCCCGGGAGTCCCGTCGTGCCGACCGAAGCGTGTGTGAACGCCATCGCCCGTGACGGGCTCCCGTTCCCCGCTCCGGCTGTGCGCACCCCCGCGGGCACCCGGACCGGGCATCCCGAGGACACGACCGGCCTTGCGACACCTCCTGCGTAGCCCCTCCGCCTGCTCGCCCACGAGCCCCCGGGCGGCGCTGTACGCGCTGTGCACCGGATTCTTCATGATCTGCCTGGACGCCACGGTGGTGAACGTGGCCGTCCCCGACATCCGCGCCTCCCTGCACGCCTCGCTCGACGCCACGGTCTGGGTCAACAGCGCCTACGCCCTCTGCTACGCCGTCCCGCTGATCCTCGCGGGCCGGCTCGGCGACCGGTACGGCCCCCGACGGATCTTCCTGATCGGTCTGGCGGGCTTCACCGGGGCCTCGCTGGCCTGCGCGCTGGCCCCCGGCACCGGGGTGCTGATCGCCACCCGGGCCGTCCAGGGCGTGGCCGCGGCGCTGATCGCACCGCAGGTCATGGCACTGATCGTGCACCTGTTCCCGGCCGCGGGGCGGGGTCGGGCGCTCGGCACGTTCGCCGCGGTCGGGGGCGCGGCGCTGGCCGCCGGGCCGGTGATCGGCGGACTGCTCGTGGCCTGGACCGGCTGGCGCGGGATCTTCCTGGTCAACCTGCCCGTCGGGGTCGCCGGCTGGATCGCCGCCGCCCGGCTGCTGCCCGATCGGCGGCCCGCCCGCAGGCACCGGCTGGACCTGTGGGGCGTCGTGCTCAGCGGCCTGGGCCTGACCGCGCTGGTCTTCGGCGTGCAGAGCGGCGAGGCCTACGACTGGGGCACCGTCGCCGGACCGGTCACGATCCCCTCGGTCCTCGTCCTCGGGGCCCTGTGCCTGGCCGCGTTCGGGTGGTGGCAGCGCCGCAACGCCCAGGACCCGCTGCTGCCCCCGCGGCTGTTCCGCAGCCGGGACTTCTGCGCCGCCGCCCTCGCGGGCGGGGCCATGGGCGCGGCCATGGGCGGCCTCTTCCTGCCCCTGATGCTCTACCTGCAGAGCGACCTCGGCCACAGCGCCCTGACCGCGGGGGCCGCGACGGTCCCGATGTTCGTCCTGTCCTCGCTCTGCGCACGGCTCTGCGGCAGGCTGTCCGACACCGTGGGGCCCCGTGCGCTCGCGGCCCTCGGGTTCGCCCTCCTGGCCGCGGGCACCGGATCCCTGGTCCTGCTGCTGCACCCGGGTACCGGACTCGCCGTGCTGACGGCCCCGCTCCTGCTGTGCGGCACCGGCATCGGACTGGTCTCCGCACCGATCGCCGACATCGCCACCCGGAGTCTGGAACCCGCCCTGGCCGGCGCGGCGTCGGGGGTCTTCAACACCACCCGGCAGCTCGGCGGGGCCCTGGGCGCAGCCGTGACCGGAGCCCTCCTCCAAGCCGACGTCGGAGGCGGCCCCACCAGCGCCACCCGGGCCGCCCTGGGCTTTCCCGTGGTCATGCTCCTGCTCGGCCTGGGGTGCTGCGCCGTGGTCCGGCCGGCCCCGGCACCCGCGGGGTGAGGGGAACGGGCCGCGCCCGCCCGGCAGCCGGGAACCACCCCGGCGGGGCGTCAGCCGATGTCCGGGAGCACCCGCCCGGTCAGCGCCGCGATGCTGTCCAGACCACGGACGTGGTGGCGGGCCGTGTAGTCGGCGGTGGCCGCCACCGGGACGAACACCTCCACGTCCCGGGCCAGGGCGTCGAAGCTGGTGGCCAGGATCCCGGCACTCGCGTAGACGCCCGTGACCACCAGCTGGTCCCGCCCGGTACGGCGCAGCTCCGCGGCCAGGTCCGTGGCGTAGAAGGCGCTGTAGCTGCGCTTCGCGATCCAGGTGACGTCCACTCCGGCCAGTCGCGGCACACCGGCTTCGTGCGCCTGCGCGCTGCTGGGCCCCAGGCCCCACAGGCTCCCCAGCAGTCCCCGCTGGGCCTGCTCACGCGCCGGACGGGGGCGGCTGGCGAGGACCGGCACCCCGTGGCGGTCCGCCCAGGACAGGGCGCGTTCCACGCCGGCGCACAGCCAGGACCGCACGCCCGGCGCCAGCACGTCCAGGTAGTAGGGCTGCAGGTCGTGGACCAGGAGCGCGGCGCGACCGGCCGACGGCTCCCAGGGCGGCCCGCCGCAGTGGTCCAGGAGATCCGCGGGTGAGTACTCCTCGACCTGGACCGTGAACGTCGCCATACCCCGACGGTAGGACCCGCGCCGCCGCGCGCAAGCGCACCCATGCCGCACCGGTCGGTCCGGCCCCGTCGCGCGGGGCGACCGTGCACGCCCCGCCCCGCCCGGCACCCGCTTTCCTGACCGAACGAGCATGGAATCCGCCGGATCCGGCCCTAGCGTGCGAGGTGGCTGAAGCACAGCGCCCGATCAACGCAGCGAGGATGGATTTCCGTGGAAACGTTCGACCAGGTCTTCAAGACCGATCCCAACCAGGGCAATGTACTCCTGCACAGTCAGGACAATGCGCCGCTCTGCTTCGATGACGGCTATCCGATGTTCCTGAAGGACAACTTCCTCGTCTACATGTACGGGACGGCCGGTCTGATGGCGGTGCAGCACTACACCGACCCTGAAACTCAGATATTCCTCAATTTCGACACCAATTCCCCCAAGCCCGGGAACCTCATGGCCCTGGACGGCGGCGGTGGCGCCACGATGGTCATCCCGGAAAGCTGCCTGGTGAAGGGTGGTAACGGCTGGCGGTTCAAGCACGAGAACACCGGCCTGAGCGTCTATTCGTGCGACAACTTCTACGGCGTGCCGGAGCAGAACGCGCCGGGTTCCGAGGTGCAGCCGGCCGAGCGGCCCCGGAAGGCCCTGACCCTGACCGCAGAGGACCGGGAGGCGATTTCAGGGTACAAGAAGGCTCACAAGGAATACGAGAGCGAGGTGAAGCGGAATTCCGGCAAGGCGATCCCGCCCATCATGCCCGAGGCGCTCGTCGGGCAGTTCGTGGAGGCCTCCAAGAAGAATCCGCGCAAGTCCTTCCCGGTCTGCCTGGCCAGAGGCCTGCGACCCGACCAGGTGAGGAAGCTGGTGGCTGGAGGAAAGGACGCCGACACGACGCGCCCGACCGAGCAACAGGCGCGGGACCAGGTGGGTGAGAAGGAGTCGCCGGACCTCGTGGAGTTCACGTCGAGAGCGGAGATAGCCCTCCAGTTCGCCGGCAGGGGCAAGGGCAATTACGTGGTGGCCGTCGAGATCGAGGCCAGGTACCTCGAGAAGGGCAGCGTTGCCGAAGGCGGCTGGGTCTGCCGGGCCACCGCTCCCGTGAAGGTCCTGTGGAAGCAGCAGATGTGACCGGTGCGGGCGCCGGCGCGTCCTAGGCATGTCGGATGGCCGATGGGCGGATCCGTTCCGCCGCCCGTCCCCGTAGCGTCGACGGACGGGTCAGCGAGCGGCCGGCCCCTGCGCTGTCCTGCCGGCCGGACCGTGTCCGCCGGGGCAGCAGCACCGGGTGCAGGGCGGCGTCAAGGGACGGCCGTCGCCTTGCACCCGCAGGCGTGAGCGGGCACCGCCCATGGGGGCGGGCGGTGCCGCGGCGTGAGCGCAGGCCGGTCACCCCGCACGGGCCGCGACCTTGCAGGGCATCGCGGTCGCGTCGGCGAACACGGGGATCTGACCCGGTCGCGACGACGCCCGGGCCGTCCCTGCGGCACAGCGCTGACGGTCCCGGCAGTCGGAACACCGGCACACCGCGTTGGGGCTCGCGGTGAGGTAGCCCCGCTGGAGCAGGAGGCTCTGGTCGTCCGGCCCCCGGTGCAGCCAGCGGGTGAAGTTCCGGTCCACCGATCGACGGCCCGGGACGATCCACGGCCCCGGAGAGGGAGCGCCGGCCGACTTCCGGAATACGAGCGGTCAATCGCCTTCTCTGTCCGGCGGGCAGCCCCTACCGTACGTTCGGGCGGAGCGCCGGACCCGGCGCCGGCGTCCCGTGGTCCGTGCTGCCCCGGTCCGGGCACCGACCCGCGGAACGACCCGTGCCGTGCGTCCCGGCGCGCGTCCGCCCGGCTCGGTCGGCACGACTCCGGCATTTCTTCTGACAAGGAGAAGACCTGTGTGTGGTCATCACGGTGAGCAAGGGGACTCCGGCGGCGACTGCGGTGCCGGGCACCGCCGGCCGCCGGGCGGGCGGGGCCGCAGGGACGTCCTGCGCCTGGGCGCCCTCATGGCGGCCGGCGGCCTCGCCGCGCTCGTACCGGTGGACACGGCGTACGCGCGGACCGTCTCGGGGGGCGCCGGCGCGCCCGGGCCGGGGGACCGGGTCACCACCGCCTACCCCGGGCACTCGCCCTTCGGGTTCGACCAGTGGTCCGCGGTCGAGTTCGTCGTCCCGGCGGGAGTGAACCGGATATCGGTCACCCGGACCTTCGACCACTACGACGGACTCCCCGGCATCATGTCCGATGTCCTCGACATCGGTCTCTTCGGTCCCTCCGGCTTCCGCGGCTGGTCCGGCGGGGCCCGCGACTCCTTCACGGTCTCGGGCGCGGACGCCACGCCGGGCTACGTCCCCGGCCCCGTCGAACCGGGCACGTGGTCGGTGGCGCTGGGGCCCGTCGTGTTCAACCCCGCCGGGATGAACTGGCGCGTCGAGGTCACCCTGGAGTACGGCGCCCCCCTGGCCGGCACCCCGTTCGCGGTCCTCCCGACGTCGGCGCCCAGCCGGGGCCAGATCCCGGGATTCCCGTTCCCCCTGCCGTTCTGGTACCGCGGGGACATGCACACCCACACCGTGCACTCCGACGGCGGACGCACCCTGGGGGAGCTGGTGGCGGCGGCGCGCGCGAGCGGCCTGCACTTCCTCGGCTCCACCGACCACAACACCAGTGCGGCCGGCGTCTCCTGGGCCGGCAGCATCCCCTCGGACATCCTCGTCATCAACGGCGAGGAGGTGACCACCCGGCACGGGCACTGGCTCGCCCTGGGCCTGCCCCAGGGCGAGGTGACGGACTGGCACTTCGGGCCCGCGGACGCGGGCGCCATGGCCCGGCACGCCGACCACGTCCGGGACCGGGGCGGCCTGGTGGCCGCCGCCCACCCCCTCACCCCGGCACCCGGTTCCTTCTGGGAGTTCGGCTTCGCCGACGTCGACGCCATCGAGGTGTGGAACGGTCCGTGGACCCTCGACGACGCGGCGGCCGTCGCGATGTGGGCCACCATGCTCTTCTTCGGCCAGCGGATTCCCGCCGTCGCGAACAGCGACACGCACGCGCCCACGGACGTGGTCGGCCTCCCGCAGACGGCGGTCCGCGCGACCGCGCTGACCCGGGACGCGATCTTGGACGGGGTCCGCCGCGGCCATTCCTACCTGGCGGAGTCCGCCCAGGTCACCGTCAACCTCAACGCGAGCTGCAACGGCCGCTCGGGCGGCCCGGGCGACTCGGTCCCGGTGTCGTTCTTCGACGCGGTGGACGTGTCGGTCACGGTATCCGGCGCCCCCAACTCCTTCCTGACCCTGTACACCGAGTGGGGTCTGATGCTGGCGACCTGGATCGGGGACGGCGGCACCGGCCGCCTCGACTGGCGCGGTTGGGGGTACGCCTCGGTCTTCGCCCGCGCCGAGGTGCGCCGCCCGAAGCCCGGCAGCAGCACGCTCGACCAGATGGTGGCGCTCACCAATCCCGTGTGGTTCGGCCCGGCGCCCACCCCCAAGCCCGTCTACCAGGGCGGTCAGACCTTCCTGCACACCGTCCGGTCCGCGAACGGCTGGAGCCAGGTGGCCCCGCTGCCCGGCATCGGCGGCGCGCCCACGTTCAACGGGCCCAGGGCGTCCCTGGCCGGCCTGCCCGACGGGTCCGCCGTGGCGGTCGCCCTCAACGGCGACAACACCCTCTGGACGGCGGCGCGCCGGGCCGACGGGCAGTGGCAGGCCTGGCAGCAGTCGGCCGGCCCGGACGCCCAGGGCAGGCCGGGGCCCACCGCTCGTGCGGCGACGGGGGCCGCGGCCCGCATCGTCGCCTCGGGCGCCACGGCGGGGATCGAGGCGGCCGGCCCGGCCGGGGCGGCCGCGAGCGCCGTCCAGACCGGTGCGGCGGTGCTGGACACCGCCGTCGCGGGGATGCCCGACGGCTCGTGCCAGATCATCGCCACCGGCCTCGACGGCACCCTGTACCACCAGGTTCGGCAGGCCGACGGGCGCCTGACCGGGTTCACCCGGGTGCCCGGCCTGAACGGCAGCACGACCTGGACGTCGGTGAAGGCCGCCATCGCCGCCCTGCCCGACGGCAGCACCCAGGTCCTGAGCTACGGCCCCAAGGGTGACATGTACCTGACCATCAGGAGGTCGAGCGGCGCCTGGGGCACCTGGACCCGGGTACCCGGTGCCCACGGTGCGCCGAACTTCGCCGGCCCCGCCCTCGACATCACCGGCCTCCCGGACGGGAGTTCCCAGCTGGTGGGGATCGGGCTGGACGGCACGCTCTACCACCAGGTCCGGCATCCCGACGGGCGCTACGACGGGTTCGCCGCCCCGCGCGGCGTCACGACGGCGACCATGTCCGCCAGCGCCGTCGCGATCGCCGGCATGCCGGACGGCACGGCCCAGGTCGTCGCCGTCGGCGCGGACGGGAACGTCTGGCACGACATCCGCTTCCCGGCGTCCTGGCAGGGCTTCCGTCCCCTGGGCGGGCTCCAGGGGGCCGACCGCCTGCGGGGCGGAGCCCTGAGCATCGCGGGGATGCGCGACGGGAGTTCCCAGGTCCTGGTGATCGCCCCCAGCTGACGGGCCGCGGACGTCGTGCGGCCCCCGTCCGTGTGCTGAGCACATGGGCGGGGGCCGCCGCACGGGGCTACCGGCCGCTCGTGCCGGCCGGCGCTGCTCTTGGCGCCGGTGGGCTTCGCCCCGCCGTTGCCCCCGACCTTGACGGTCAGGGTGCGGGCCGAGACCTTGATGTCGGCCGCGACGTCCGAGCCGGCGCCCCCGGGCAGCCCCTTCTGGTCGCCCTTCCACTCGTCCTGCTCCGACGCACCGCCCTTGGCGCCCACCACCTCCACCTCCAGGTGGTCGACGCCGGCGGCACCGAGGACTGGCGAGGACCGGCGACCGTCCGGGATGGACCTACGCCAACCGGCCCTGGGACATCGCCAAGTTGACTGTTCAACGAGTGGATGCGGCTCGCCGCGCAACGGTGCTTTGGTGCAACTGCCGCTCCCCGGTCGCCCGTCAGGGCCCTGCGGGGAGCGCCTGCACAGCGCTGTCGGGCCCACGCCACAGGAGGAATTCGGATGGTCTCCACGATGCCGGTCGGGGGACTGGTGCCCACCGCCACCCCTGACGCCGCGGACCTCGTCGTCCGCAACGCGAAGGTCCACACGGGCGACCCGGCCCGCCCCGCCGCCCGGGCGATCGCCGTCCGCGACGGCCGCGTCACGGCCATCGGCGACGACCGGGACATGGCCGCCCACGTCGGCCCCGCGACCCGGGTGGTGGACGCGCTCGGCCGCCGGATCGTGCCCGGGCTCAACGACTCGCACCTCCACGTCATCCGCGGCGGCCTCAACTACGTGCTGGAACTGCGCTGGGACGGGGTGCGCAGCCTGCGCGAAGGCCTCGCGATGCTGCGCGAGCAGGCCGCCCGCACCCCCAAGGGCCAGTGGGTCCGCGTGGTCGGCGGCTGGTCGGCCGAGCAGTTCGCCGAGCGCCGGCTGCCGACCGTCGCCGAACTCAACGCCGCCGCCCCGGACACGCCGGTCTTCGTCCTGCACCTGTACCAGTCGGCGATCCTCAACCGGGCCGCCCTCGAGGCCGCCGGCTTCACCCGCGACACCCCGGACCCCCGGGGCGGCCAGATCGTCCGAGGCCGGGACGGCGGGCCGACCGGCATGCTCCTCGCCGCCCCCAGCGCCCTGATCCTCTACTCGACCCTCGCCAAGGCCCCGGTCCTCGACGACGAGGACAAGAAGACCTCCACCCGCCACTTCCTGCGGGAGCTCAACCGCTTCGGCCTCACCTCGGCCATCGACGCGGCCGGCGGGTTCCAGAACTTCCCCGACAACTACGCCACGGTCGTCGAGCTCGCCGAGGCCGGCCAGCTGTCGCTGCGCATCGCCTACCACCTCTTCCCGCAGACCGCGGGGCAGGAACTCGCCGACCTCACCCGGTGGATCGCCACCACCCGCCCCGAGGACGGCGACGAGTGGCTCCGGCTCAACGGCGCCGGCGAGAACCTGACCTGGGCCGCCGCGGACTTCGAGAACTTCACCCAGCCCCGTCCCGAACTCGCCGCGGCCTACGAGGCGGAGTTCGAACAGGCGGTGCGCCTCCTGACGGCGAACGGCTGGGGCTTTCGGCTGCACGCGACGTACGACGAGACGATCCGGCGCGACCTGGCCGTCTTCGAACGCCTCGCCGCCGAGGGGCTCTTCCCGGCCGGCAACCGCTGGCTCTTCGACCACGCAGAGACCGTCACCGAGGACAGCCTGGACCGGATCGCCGCGCTCGGCGGCGCCCTGTCCGTACAGAACCGGCTGTCGTTCCAGGGCGAGGCCTTCGCGCGCCGCTACGGCGTCGGCGCCGCGGCCGACGCCCCGCCGCTCAAGGCCATGCTCGAGCGCGGCCTGACCGTCGGCGCCGGCACCGACGCCACCCGGGTCTCCACCTACAACCCGTGGGTCGCCCTGCACTGGCTGGTCTCCGGCCGCACCGTCGGGGACGTGGTCCTGCGCCCGCCGTCCAACCGGGTCGACCGGCACACCGCCCTCGCGATGTTCACCGCCGCGGGCGCCGCGCTCACCGGCGAGCAGGACGTCAAGGGCATCCTGCGCCCCGGGTACCTGGGCGATTTCGCGGTCCTGTCCGATGACTACTTCACGGTGCCCGAAGCCGAGATCGCGGACATCGAGTCCCTCCTGACGGTCGTCGGCGGCCGCATCGTCTACGCCTGCGGCGAGTACGAGGGCCTCGACGAGGAACTGCCGCCGGTCAGCCCAGGCTGGAGCCCGGTCGCCCGCTTCGGCGGCTACCGGTCCGCCGACCCCGCCCGCCCCGGCGGCGTCCGCCAGGCGGAACTGATCGGCGAGGCCGTCGGCGAGGCCGCCGAGCACCTGCGGTGGCGGGCCCGGCGCGGCCTGGCACCGCAGCCCGGGGACGCGGACGGGACCGGCTTCGTCGACCCCTGCGTCTCCCTCTGAACCCACCGACCCCCTTGCACATCCGTACGAAAGGCAGTCCTCCCATGCTCGACACCACCCAGGTCACCGCCACCCCCAGCGCCGACCTGCTCACCCCCGACAACTGCGTGGTCCTCTTCGTGGACCACCAGCCGCAGATGTTCTTCGCCGCCGCCAGCGGAGACCGCAGCGCGACCATGAACGCCGCCGTGGGCCTGGCCAAGGCCGCCCGCATCTTCGACGTGCCGGTCGTGCTGAGCACCGTGGCCGCCGAGTCCTTCTCGGGCCCGCTCATGCCGCAGCTCGCCGAGGTCCACCCCGACCAGAAGATCATCGACCGCACCACCATGAACGCGTGGGAGGACGAGGCCTTCGTCGAGGCGGTGAAGGCGACCGGCCGCACCAAGCTCGTCATCGCCGGCCTGTGGACCGAGATCTGCGTGGCCCTGCCCACCCTCTCCGCCATCGCCCAGGGCTTCGAGGTCTACGTGGTGGCCGACGCGTGCGCGGGCGTCAGCCCCGAGGCGCACGAGCACGCCGTGCAGCGCATGGTCCAGGCCGGTGCGGTCCCGATGACCTGGGTCCAGGTGCTCCTGGAGCTCCAGCGCGACTGGGCGCGCGGCGAGACGTACGTCGCCACCACCGACCTCGCCAAGGAGCACGCCGGCGCCTACGGCCTCGGCGTCGTGTACGCCCAGGCCGTGATCGGCGCCCACGCCGCCGGCTGACCCGGCGCACGACGAGACAGCAGACGCAGAACGGCGGGAACACCATGGACACCGGACTGTTCATCCTCCGGATCGTGACCGGACTCCTCATCACCGGGCACGGCGTGCAGAAGGTCACCTTCCGGCTCGGCGGCGCCGGCCTGGCAGGGGGCACCGAGGAGTTCCGGCGGGACGGGTTCCGGGGCGGCCGGCTCACCGCGCTCGCCGCGGGCGCCGGCCAGATCGGTTCCGGCCTGTTCCTGGCGGCCGGGCTGCTCACCCCCCTGGCGGCGATGGCCGCCGCGGGGGTGATGACGGTGGCCGTGACCGTCAAGTGGCGCCACGGGCTCTGGGTGCAGAACGACGGGTACGAGTACCCGCTCCTCCTGGTCGTCGTGGCGGGGGCGCTCGCGTTCACCGGACCCGGCAGCGCCGCCGCGGACCAGGTGCTCGGACTGGACCCGTGGCCCGTGTGGGTCTCGGCCGCCGCCTTCGTCATCGGCCCCGTCAGCGGCCTGCTGGTCCGGGTCCTGCTGCACCGTGGCACCGTCGCCGAAGGAGCAGCCACCGGTGCGCGCCCTGCTGCGTGACGCGGCCCGTACGCTGGTCCCCCCCAAGGGGGACCGGCACGGGCCGCTGCCGCCGGTGCTGCTGGCCCTGACCGTGGTGACGGGCCTGGTGGACGCGGTGAGCTACCTGGGACTCGGGCACGTCTTCGTCGCCAACATGACGGGCAACGTGGTCTTCCTCGGCTTCGCCCTGGCCGACGCCCAGGGCCTCTCGGCCCTCGCCTCCGTCGTCTCGCTGGCGGCCTTCCTCGCCGGCGCGCTGGCCGGCGGCCGCTTCGGGGTCCGGTTCGCCGGCCACCGGGGCCGGCTGCTCGCCACGGCCATGACCGTGCAGGCGGTGCTGTTCGCCGGTGCCCTCGGCGCGGTCCTGACGGGCCACGACGACGTGGGCACCGCCGTCGGGTACCCCGTGATCGTCTTCCTCGGACTCGCGATGGGACTGCAGAACGCCGTCGCCCGGCGGCTCGGCGTCCCGGACCTCACGACGACCGTGCTCACCCTCACCCTGACGGGCCTGGCCGCCGACTCCACGGCCGCCGGCGGCCCGGCACCCCGGCCCGGGCGGCGCATCCTGTCCGTGGCCGCGATGTTCCTGGGCGCCCTGACCGGCGCCCTGTTGCTGACGGGCGGGCTCTGGCCCGTGCTGGCCCTGGCGCTGGCCCTGCTCGTCCTCGGCGCGACCGCGATGTGGCGGCTCTCGACCCCGGACGCGACCTGGGCCGCCCCGATGTGAGCCCGCCCGCGCCGTCCGCCGCCCTGCGGCGGGCGGGCAGGCCCGGACCCGTCCTAGCCACCCGCCGCGGGACGGCGCCCGGCGGCCCCGGGCCCGCCGCCCGTGCGCTGCGTGCGGTACGCCCCCGGCGGCATGCCCTCCCAGCGCGTGAAGGCCCGTACGAGCGCGGCCCCGCCGCTCAGTCCGGCCGCCGCGGCGACCCGGTCCAAGGGCAGGTCGGTGACCTCCAGCAGCGCCACCGCCCGCCGGTGCCGCGCGGTGTCGAGGAGTTCGCGCCAGGAGGTCCCGTCACCGGCCAGGGCCCGGCGCAGGCTGCGCACCCCCAGCCCGAACTCGCGGGCGGCGTCGTCGGGGCGCACGCCCTGCAGGGGGGCCCGCTCCAGCCACCGCAGCACCTGCCGGGCCACCGTCTCCCGCCCGGCCAGCCGCTCCAACAGCCGTTCGGCGTAGGCCCGGTGCAGCGCGCCGAGCGCCGGATCGGACGGGGTGCGGCGCTGCTCGAAGTCGGCGTCGGCCACCTCGATCAGGTTCTCCGGAGCACCGAAGGACACCGGGCAGCCCAACGCCCGTGCGTACTCCTGCACCGGGGCGACGCGCGCGTGCGTGAACGAGACCGACAGCGGTGCCCAGTCGTCGCCGGCGACCCAGCGGGCCGCCCGCACCATGCCGGCGACGACCGCCTCCACCTGCTGGGGGTGGAGGGCGGCCGGGTCGAGCGGCCGGTAGCGGACCTCGGCGACCCCGTCCCGCCGGCGCAGCGCGACCGAGCCCGCCTCGCTGACGAGGGGGTGGTAGCGCTCGGCGGCGGCCGCCGCCTCCGCCAGGCTCGCGCACCCGAGGACCACGTGGCCCAGGATGTGCAGGTTGTCCGGACGGATGCGGTCACCCACCCGCAGCCCGACACCCGGGTCCCCGTCGGGTCCCGCGAGCGCCGCGTCCCACAGGGCGCGCACCTCGGCGAACGGCAGCCGCTCCCCGTTCGAGGACCAGGGGGCCACCCGGCCGCCGCCCTCGGGGGTGGCGTTGAGGACCGCGAGCGCGTAGCCCGCCGAGACGGAGGCTGACTGGATGCCGGACATGACGGCCAGTCAAGGCCCGGGCACGGCACCGCGTCAACGCCGCGCCGCGTCAGGAGAGTCAAGGAGTTGGCCTCCCCGGTCAATGCCGGCGCGGCGCCCGCCCCCGTACTGTCGGCCCCAGGGACCCCGGGAGCAGGCCGTATCCGTCCCCCCGTCGGCGGTCCGGTGGCCGTTCGGCCGCATGTCCCCGGGGTCCCGCACCGTCGTGACCCCGCACCGCCCCCGGTCCGTCACCAGGCCGCCCACCGCCCCAGGAGTACGCGTGATCCTCTTCCTGCTGCCCTCGTCCGACTACGACCCCACGGAAGCGGCGGTTCCGTGGGCGGCGCTGCGGGAGGCCGGCCATGACGTGTACTTCGCCACCCCGGACGGCCGGGTCGCCCTGGCCGACCGGCGTCTGACGGACACGGGCTTCTCCTGGCTCTCGCCCTGGCTGATGACCCGCCGCGCCGAACTGGCCGCGTACCGGCGCCTGACCGAGGACGCCGCCTTCCGGTCGCCGGTGTCGTACGCCGAGGTGGACCCCGCCGCGGTGAGCGGCCTGTTCGTGCCCGGCGGCCATGCCCGGGGGATGCGCACCATGCTGGAGGACGCCACCGCCCAGCGGCTGTTCGCGGACGTGTTCACCCGCGGCCTGCCGGTGGGCGCGGTGTGCCACGGGGTGCTCCTGGCGGCGCGCGCCGAGGACCCCGCCACGGGGCGTTCGGTGCTGTACGGCCGCCGCACCACGGCGCTGACCACGCTGCTGGAGCTGACCGGCTGGAACCTCACCCGGCTGTGGCTGGGCCGGTACTACCGCACCTACCCGACCACGGTCCAGGAGGAGGTCACCGCGGCCCTGGCCGACCCCCGGCACTTCCTGGCCGGTCCCCGGCTGCCGCGGCGGGACACCGCCCGGCGCCCGGGGCGCGGGTTCACCGTCCGGGACGGGAACTACCTCTCCGCCCGGTGGCCGGGCGACTGCCACCGCCTGGCGGCCGACTACCTGGACCTGGTCGGTGCGCACCGCCCGGAAGCGGCCGGGGCCTGAGGGCCCGGCGGCCGGGCGGCGGGCCGGCGGGTCACGCCCCCGCGCGGGCGCCGTGCGGCCCGGCCGCCGCGGCGGCCGGGGACCCGTACGTCTCGAGGACCCAGTCGTAGGCGTCGGAGACGACCTGGGACCGGGAGGCGGCCGGGTCGCGGAAGACCGGTCCGGTGCCCGGGGCGACCCGCTGACCGTCGGTGGAACGAAGCGTCGTCGTGATGTCCATCGTCCTGATGCCTTTCCCGTGGCCCCTGCACCAGGTTCCGCCGCACCGCCGCCGGGCTCGCCCCCCGGCCGGGGGACCCACCCGGTGGACGCCCGCCCCCACCCGTCGGCGGACCTGCCGCGGCGCCACCGGAGCACCCCGGGTCCGTGAGCCGACGGGCGGGTGCGTGTCATCGACGCCGAACCGCCGGCGCGCGCCCACAGTTGTCCCATGACGCCTCACCTCCCGGCCCCGGGTCCGGAGCAGTACGCGAAGCCCGCGGGGAGCGCGCTCGCCACCGTCGTGCGCTGGGTCCGGCAGTCCTCCGGGGGGCTCGCCGCCCTCGCCGTCGTGACCGGTGTCGGTGCCGGGTACGGGGCCGTGCTGTTCCGCTGGATGATCGAAGGGGTCACCCGCGTCCTGACGGGCCACGCCGACTACTCGGCGGCCGGGCGGGCCGACAACCCGTACGTGCCCTGGCTCGGCCCGTACTTCGTGCTCCTGACCCCCGTGGTGACCGGACTCCTCTACGGGCCGCTGGTCCAGCGCTTCGCCCGGGAGGCCCGCGGACACGGCGTACCGGAGGTGATGTACGCGGTGGCCCGCAGCGGCGGCCGGATCGCCTCCAGCGTCGCCCTGGTCAAGTCCGTCGCCTCCGCCCTGTGCATCGGCGGTGGCGGCAGCGTCGGCCGCGAAGGGCCCATCGTCCAGATCGGCTCCGCCCTGGGCTCGTCCCTGGGGTCCTGGCTGCGCGCCGGCGAGGCGCACACCCGGCTCCTGGTGGCCTGCGGCGCCGCCGGCGGCATCGCCGCCACCTTCAACGCCCCCCTGGCCGGCGTCTTCTTCGCCATGGAACTGATCCTGGGGGACTTCGCGGTACGCAGCTTCGGCATGGTGGTGCTGTCCTCCGTGACAGCCAGCGTCATCGGGCGCTCCGTCCTGGGCGACGAGCCCTTCCTCGACCTGCCCCCGCTCGCCGTGGACCACGTCTTCGCCTACGGCCTGTTCCTCCTCCTCGGCGCCGTCGCAGGCGTCGTGGGCGTGCTGTTCACCAAGGTGCTCTACCTCGTCGAAGACGGGTGCGACGCGCTCTGGCGGGGGCCCGAATGGCTGCGCCCGGCCGTCGGCGGACTCCTGCTCGGAGCGTTCCTGCTGGCACTGCCCCAGATGTACGGCGTGGGCTACCCGGTCCTCCAGAAGGGTGTCGAGGGCGGGTACGCCATCGGCTTCCTGCTCGTCCTGCTCCTCGGAAAGGTGTTCGCCTGCAGCCTGACCATCGGGATCGGCGGATCGGGCGGGGTCTTCGCACCGAGCCTCTTCGTCGGGGGGATGCTCGGCAGCGCCTACGGCCAGGCCTGGCACCACGCCTCCGCCGAGGTGACCGGGTCACCCGTGGTCTACGCGGTGGTCGCGATGGCCGCCGTCTTCGCCGGCTCCGCCCGGGCCCCCATCACCGCGGTGATCATCGTCTACGAGCTGACCGGGGAGTACGGGATCATCCTCCCGCTGATGGCCGCCGTCGCCGTGGCCACCGCCGTCAGCCGGCTGCTCAGCCGCGACACCGTCTACACGGCCAAGCTCCGGCGCCGCGGGATCGACCTGGAACAGGACGAGCCCGGCCGGCGTCCCGTCGCCGCCGTCATGGACCCACCGCCCACGGGCCTCGCGCCCGGGACCCCGCTCGAGGAGGCGATCGGGGCGCTCATCGCGTCGGGCCAGGCGAGCCTGCCGCTGGCCGACGAATCCGGGACGTACCGGGGGATGGTCGACGCGCTGGCCGTCTCCTCGGCGCTCAACTCGGGCGCCGGCGGACGGGACCCGCTCTGGAAGGCCGCGTTCTTCCCACCGACCCTGGCCCCCGACGCCACCCTCGGCACGGCCCTCGCGCTCTTCTCCGGTGAGGACGCCCGGGTGCTTCCGGTCCTCGACGAGGACGGCAGGACGATGATCGGCTGGCTGTCGCAGCGGCAGACCCTGCGGGTCATGGCGGAACGCGCCGGCCGGTGAGCTCCGGCCGGGCACCCCCACGGCCCGGAAGACTGACCGGGCGGACGTCCCCGGTCGCGCCGGGCCCCGGGAGAGTGGTGCCAGGTGGGGGGACCACGAAACCGACGGGACCGCCTTTTCATGATCCTCCACGAATCCACCTACCCCGACCTCTTCCGGCACCTCGACCTGACCGCGGGCTTCCGCACGGCGCTGGCGGCCGAGCTGGCAGTCGTACCCGCGGTGCCCGACCAGACCGGGCTCGCCGGCATGGCCGTCCTCGGCCAGTGTCCGGAGCCCGCGCTCACCCAGTTCAAGACCCTGTGCACCGACCTCGCCGGCCACTACGGGGACCAGGCGCTGGACGAGCTGCGGTGGGCCGTCTGCGCCCAGCCCGGTGAGGCCGGCTTCGAGGTGGTGTCCGGCGAGGGCAGCTACGTCTGCCCCCACCGCCTGGGCCCGTCCGGGACGTGGGCGTTCCGTCCGCATCCGACACCGGGTACGGAGGAGAAGCAGCCGTCGGCCGGCTGGAGCAAGCGCCGGTACGAGGAAACGGTCCGCGCCGTCCTGACCGCCGCCGTCGCGGAGATCGAGGAGAGCGGCCCGCTGACCGGGGACGAACACGCACTCATCGCCAAGGAGGCCGCCGCCGGCGTCCCGAAGGACGGCCGGGGCTGGACCGACGCCGCCTTCACCGTCCTCCAGGACGAACTCGTCTGCAACCACGACACCCGGAACCTCTACGTGCCGGACCCGGCCGTCGTCGCCGACACGGTCAGGGCGGTCGAATCGCTCAACGCGACGCTCCGCATCCACATCTCCTCCCTGAAGAAGAGCCTCGACATGATGGGCAAGAAGTAATGGGAAACAACCAGGCGAGCTCGGGCAACACCATGGCCGACCGGATCAGAAGGGTCGACGAGCGGCTGAAGCAGAAGCTGATCCCGGCCGAGCAGGCGGATGCCGAGATCCAGAGGATCATCAAGGAGTACCAGGACGGCCGGCTCTTCTACGAGCCCGAGGACGACGGCGACCTCGGGGCCCGGCTCGAGGAGGCGACCGAGCTCCTCACCGAAACGCTCTCCCTCGAAGCCTCGTTCAACGACCGGATCCGCAGCAGGGAGGCGGAGCTCGCGGCCCGGATGCTGAACACGGACCCGAAGGAGGTCTCGAACGACCTGGTCGGATGGGCCACGCGCACGGAGAAGATACCCGGAGGCGTGGCGGACGTCTTCGACGCGCTCGCCACCCACCGCAGCAAGCTCGAGCTCCCCAAGGACTACCCGGGTGGCTGCTACGCCTCGACCTACGCCCTCGTGGAGACCCTGAACGGCCGGCCGACCGTACCTTCCTTCGGCAGGGACACGGTCCCCAAGGAGTTCGGTCCGGAAGCCCGTACCGCCCGTCTGGGGGAGCCGCTGCTCAGCGACGTGCCCCTCAAGAAGGTCCTCCGCGTGATCAGCCAGGCGCAGCCGGGAACCGTCTTCGAGCTCCGTGGCGGGAACTCCGAAAGCGGGCACGTCATCGTCGCCGTCGCACCGAAGAGCTTCCTCGACCTGGAGAACGGCGTCAGCGGCGAGCACGCGATCAAGACGATGATCGGACTCGGCAAGACCGACTTCAGCCTCTGGTACTCCGGCAAGCTCGGCGACGACGTGGACCTGTGACCCCCGCGGCAGCCCCGCCGGGCGCCCGCGGCGGCTGCCTCCGACGGCCGGTCACCGGGCCAGGAAGCGGGTGGCCCCCGCGAAGACGTGCCCCGAGGAGACGATCGGCTCCTCCCGGACCACCTCACCGGTCCCCGGCGCGTCGATCATCAGCGCCTCGCCGTCCTCGTCCGTGCGGGTGTGGACGCCGACGTGGACGACGGGCCCGCCGGCCTCGGCGCGGAACGCGACGACGTCACCGGGGCGCAGCGCGTCCAGGTCGTGGACCCGCACCCCCCGGGCCGAGCCCGCGGGCGCCGCCCCCGTACCGGCGTCGAACTGCGGCCCGGCGTCACGGGGGATGACGACGCCCAGGCGCGCGTAGACCTGACTGGTCAGGCCCGAGCAGTCGAACCCGAACCCGGAGGCGCCCGACCAGGCGTACGGCAGGCCCAGGAAGGCCCGCGCCTCCGCCACGACGTCCGCTCCGCTGGGCTCCTGCGGCACCGCCGCGAGGTCCGTGCTCCGGAAGAAGACCGGGCCGTCGTCCGTGGCGGCGGCCGTGACACCGTCCACCGTGCCCGGGCCCACCGCGAAGGCGGTGTTGTACGAGTACTCGGCCGTCCTCCCGGCAGCGCCCCGGGCCCGGGCCGCCTCCGCCGACGCGTAGCCCCAGGCGGTCCGCCGCACGACCCGCTCCCCGTGCGTCCCGGCCGGTGCCGGCGGCGGGGTCCGGACGAGCTGCCGGTCGGGGACCCAGCCCGGGTAGGCGCCCCGGCCGGCGGTGTCCTTGGGCGTGGGCTGACCGTGCACCCAGACGTGGTCCCAGAGCACCCCGTCGTACCACTGCGAGTCCGTCACCGTCACCCGTGTCCCGTACAGCGCCTGCGTCTCCCCGGGGATGCGCCGCAACTGCCCCTCGCTCATGCCCTCCAGCCAACCGCGGACGTCGGCGGGGTGCCCGACGGCCGGGGCGTCGACCGGCCGCACGTCGGCGGGGTCCGTCCAGACCTCGGCGACCGGCACGTCGACGTAGCACACCGCCGTCGACCCGCACGCCGTCCCCCGGCCGACGGCACCCAGGGCGGGCGGACCGGCCGGCCCGCCGGACACGAGAGCGGCGCCGACGCCCAGGCACGACACGAGGGCGATCTTCGAAAGGAGCACGGATCCCATGCTGGCGCATCCGCCCCCGGCCCGCTCCTCCGGAGCCCGGCCGGAGCCCGGTCAGTCCCGCGGGGGCGGACCGGCTTCCTCCGGAGCGCCGGACGGCAGCCGGTAGAACTCGGCGGCGTTGCCCCAGAAGACGGCGTGCAGGTGTTCCTCGCCGACCGTCTCGGCGACGGTCTCGGCGACCAGGGCGAAGTCCTCGTCCCGGAACGGGCGGCGGGCACGGGTGGAGGGCAGGTCGGTCCCGACGATCAGGGCGGTGGGGTCGGCCCTCAGGACGGCGGCCATGGCCTCGGCGGGATCGAGGTCGATGCGCCCGAACCCGGTGGCCTTGACCTTGACGCCCCGCTCGACCAGCCCCAACAGGTGCACCAGGCCGTCCCGGTGCAGCCCCAGGTGGTCGATGCTGACCGCGGGCAGCCCGGCCAGGGTTCCCGCCAGGTCCGGAAGGGCCCGTGCGTCGATGTACAACTCGCTGTGCCAGCCGGCCACGTCGTGGACGCGCCGGGCGAGCCGGGCGAGCTCGTCGAGCGGGGCCGACCCGCCGCGGTGCACGTTGAAACGGACGGCCCGCACCCCCGCGGCGTCGAGAGCGGCGATCTCGGAGTCCGTGACACCGGCCGGCACCTGGGTGACACCGGCGTAGGAGGGGCCCAGCCGGGCCAGGGCGTCGAGCAGGTAGCTCTGGTCGAACCCCTGGAAGGAGCCCGAGACGACCGCGCCGCCCCGGACGCCGAGGCCGGCCACCCGTTCGCGGTACCGGTCGACGGTGAACGGATCCGGCAGGTACCCGTCGTTCGGGACCAGGGGGAACCGCGGATCGACGATGTGGAGATGGGCGTCGAAGACCGGCGCTCCGGCGGTACGGTCGCTCACAGTCCCATGACCTCTGACCTCGCTCCACGCCTCGTGCCCCCGGTCCTGCGCAGGCTACCCTCCGCCCCTGCCCCGCCGCCGCCCCACACGCCGCAGGCCGAACGGCCGGGCGCGTCGGCGGCCGGTGCGGGACGCTGTGTGGACCGACGAGGAAGGGCCGGGCGGCAACCCGCGTCCCCGAAGGAGGAACCGGTGACGGACCCGTCACGACCGCTGCGCAAGCTGGGCTTCCTGACCATCGGCCTGTTCGACGCAGCCGATCCCGGCCCCGGCCACCAGGAGACGCTGCGCCTGATCGAACTCGGCGAGCGGCTCGGCTTCGACAGCGCCTGGCTGCGCCACCGGCACCTGCAGCACGGGATCTCCTCCCCCCTGGCCGTCCTGGCAGCGGCCACCCAGCGGACCGACCGCATCGAACTCGGCACCGCGGTCACACCGCTGGGCTGGGAGAACCCGCTGCGGCTGGCGGAGGACCTGGCCACCGTGGACGTCCTGTCGGGCGGCCGCCTCAACCCCGGAGTCAGCATCCGCCCGCCCACCCACTGGGAGCAGGTCAAGGGCTCCCTGTACCCCGACAGCGCGGACGTCGAGGACTTTGGCTACCAGCGGGTGCGGCGCCTGCTGGACCTGGTCGCCGGGAAACCGGCCTCGGGCTTCAGCGGCACCGAGGGCATCGAGACGTACTCCGAGCGGGTCCAGCCCCACTCCCCGGGACTGATCCACCGCATGTGGTACGGCGCCGGCAGCCTGCGCTCCGCCCGCTGGGCCGCCGAGCAGGGCATGAACCTCCTCACCAGCAGCGTCGTCCAGGCCGAGGAGTCCGAGGACTTCGACGAGGTGCAGCTGGCCCACATCAGGGCCTTCCGAGGCGCCCACCCCGACGGTGCGGGGGCCCGCGTCTCACAGGGGCTCGTCGTCATCCCCACCGACAGCGCGACGCCCGCCCAGCGCGCCCGGTACGAGGAGTACGCCCGCGCCCGGCTGCCGCGCACCGCCCGACCGCAGGGGCCGGCCCGCCTGATGTTCGCCCCCGACCTGGTCGGGAGCAGCGCGGACATCGCCGAACGGCTCGTCGCCAGGGCCGCCTTCCGCGAGATCGACGAGGTCGCCTTCGCCCTCCCGTTCACCTTCGCGCCCGACGACTACGAACAGATCCTCACCGACATGGCCACCCGCCTCGCCCCGTCCCTCGGCCGGCGCCCCGCCGACTGAGCGACCGCGCCGGCGTCCCCCGCGCCGAGCCGGAGGCGGCCGCGGCCCCGTGTTCCGAGAACACCACGCAGCGCTGCGTGTAAGGGTGCGTGAAAGGGAGCGATTCCTGCCCGTAGCCGGTCCACAGTCGGGGACACGGCGGTTTCGCGAGAACGGCTTCGCGGGCCCGGAGCAGGAGGCAGGTGTGCCGGTGGAACGTGTGAGCATGACAGAACGCGCCGCGCGCTCGGCGGGCGAGGTCCTCTCGTCCGTCGGAGAGGCGGGCACACTGCTCGCGACGGTGTACCCCTTCTTCAAGCCGTGGCGCCTGGGGGACGAGCTGACGCTGCCGCCGGACCTGATGTCCCTGGAGCCGTGGGAAGAGCGGACGGGGATCGGCGCCGGCACGTGGTTGGTGGGTGCCTCCGTCGATTGCCTGGAGACGGCGTTCGTGGACGTGTGGCAGAACGAGGACTTCCATGCGTCGGTGGCTCTGCTGGAGAAGCTCCGGGAAAGTCCCGGACGGACGATGTCCGGTGGTCGGCATGCCCTCACCAGCGAGTTGGTCACACGGCACAGGAGGACCCGGAAGACGTCGTTCCTCGTGCAGGACCTCCTGGGGAGGGCGAGCGCCTACCAGTTCAGGTACGAGGAACTGAAGAGCGAGGCGGACCGGATTCCCGGCACGGCCTTCCATCAGGGCTCTCCGTCCCACCTGACTCCCCCGGGTGACGGGGACCTGGGGAACGTCGCCGGATGCCTGACGGCGACCTGGAAGGTGCTGGAGCAGATGTCCGGGACCTTCCACCGGTTGGCCCGGGAGGGCTTCGTCGACAAGAGCCCCGCCTTGGCGTATGTCGACGCCATGACCGCCGCGGTGGAGGATCCGGACGCCTCCCTGTGGGGCTCACCGCAGCGCATGGCACGGAAGCTGAAGGACATCACAAACGATCTCGACTTCAGGGCCGAGGGATGCGCCATGGTGAACACCGCGGTCATCGAGTCGCTCAAGGGCCGCCCCACGGTACCGACCCGTCGGCCGGGGGCCGGGGAGACCTGGCCGAGGGACGGTGCGAAGCAGCTGTACGGCAAGGAGGGCGCCACGGTGTACGGCATGGACGAGCTGACCCGTCACCTGACCGCCAAGGCGAAGGCCCCGGGTGACCTCTTCCACGTCCAGATGGTGGGCAAGAAGATCGCTGTCGGCCACGCGGTCACCGTACTCAGGACGAACCGCGGCTTCTTGTACGTGGACGTCGGTCTGGGAGGTTGCAGGCGGAAGGTCACGGGGCTGCTCGCCACCGCGCAGTGGCAGGAACGCGGCTTCGACGTCTTCACCGTGACGTACGCGGGCCAGGCGGCCGATCACGTCGACCTGGATGCGGACCCGGCGAGCTGAGGGAGCTGGTGGTGGTCTCGCGCTCGCAGCGGACCGGTGAGGGTGCCCGCGGGCCGTCGGTACCGGTGGGGGTGCCGACGGCGTCGCCGGGACTCGGTTGCCCTAAGGGGCCGGGCGGAACTGCTGGTCGGTGACGTTGGTGCCGCCAGGGCTCTTGATGTTGTTGTTGATGGAGATGTTGTTGAAAGCGGTGATGATGCCGTTGAGGTTGATCAAGGAGCCGCCGCCGCCTCCCCCACCGCCCGAAGGGTTGACGGTCAAGGAGGTGCTGGCCGTCGACCCCGAGTGCGTGGCGTCGCCGGCGTAGGAGGCGACGACCGCGTGGCTGCCGGCCGCCAGCGCCGTGCCGGTCGCGAACGACGCGGTGGAGCTGGTGCCGGACGGGGCGGGCTGGAGGGGGACGTCGTCGCCGACGAGGACGCCGTCGACGGTGAAGTCCACCGTGCCCGTCGGCGCGCCGGTGCTGCTGGTCGTCACCGTGCAGGTCGAACCCTGGCCGACCTGGACCGGATTGGGGGAGCACGAGAGCAGGGAGGTCGTGGCGAGGAGGCCCACGCCCAGGGTGGTGGCGCCCGTGGACCCGGCGTGCGTGGCATCGCCGCCGTAGACCGCGGTCACCGGGTAGCTGCCGACCGCCAGGCCGGTGTCCGTGGTGAACTGCGCGGTCGAACTGCCCCCCGCACCGGGGGACAGGGAGCTGCTGACGGAGGTCCCGTTCACGGTGAACACGACGGTGCCGGTGGGCGCGGACGTGCCGTCGCTGCTCGTCACCGTCGCGGTACAGGCCGACGCCTGGCCGGCCGGGACCGGATTCGGGGCGCAGACGACCGAGGTGGCCGACGCGACGAGCGCGACGGCGAGCGTGGTGGCGCCCGTGGACGGGGCGTGGGCGGCGTCGCCGCTGTACGAGGCGCCCACCGGGTGGTCCCCGACGCCCAGGGCGGTGTCCGTGGTGAACGACGCGGTGGAGCTGGTGCCGGAGGGGGCCGGCTGGAGCGGGACGTCGTCGCCGACGAGGACGCCGTCGACGGTGAAGTCCACCGTGCCCGTCGGCGCGGTGCTGTCGCTGACCGTCGCCGTGCAGGTCGAGCCCTGGCCGAGCGGGGTCGGATCGGGCTCGCACGTCACCGAGGTGACCGTGGTGCCCAGCTGGTAACTGACCTGGATCTGCGGATTCGTGGGCCCGGGAGCCACGGTGCGCGAGGTGGTACGGGGGTCGGCGAAGGACGACCCCGAGCCGCCCCCGGAGGGGGAACCGTCGACGGATCCGCTGCCGCCCCCGTAGTAGCCGGCCCCGCCCGCCCCGCCCCCGCCGGCCGGGGCGTCGGCCCCGGTCCCCAGGGCGCCGGCGCCGCCGACGGTCGGGGAGGCGCCGCCGCCCCCACCACCGGTGGCGCCGCCACCGCCGCCGCCACCGGCGCCCGGGCGTCCGAAGGCGCCCGCCCCGCCGCCACCGCCGCCGCCGCTGCCGCCGGCCACGTCGGCGGCCGTGCCACCGCCGGCTCCACCCGGGCGGGTGACACCGCCACCCTGTCCGCCCACCCCGCCCGCACCGCCTGCGGTGCCGAAGGACCCGCCGGCCCCGCCGGTGCCGCCCGGGGGTCCCCCGCTGCTGCCCTGTCCGCCCTGGCCGCCGGGGCCGGGTGCGGATCCGCCGCCGGCACCGAAGCCCGCCGTTCCGAGCGCGCCGCCCCCGCCGCCCGCGGCGACGAGGAGACGGGAGTCCGTCGTCGGGAGGGGAACGGACCCGGGTTCGAGCCGGACGTCACTGGCACCGCCGCCCCCGCCGTTGCCGGCGCCGGCGGTACCGCCGCCGTTGGCACCGCCGTTGGCGCCGGTCGCGTTGCCGCCGACGTTCAGGTACAGGGTGCGGTCCGCGTCGAGGACGCTCTCGGGGACGTCGGCGCGGACGGTCGCGCCGCCGCCGCCCTGCCCGCCGCCTCCGGAGGGTCCGGAAGCGGGGGTGGCCCCCCTGCCGCCGGTCGCCGCCACCGTGACCGAGCCGATGCCCGCCGGCACGACGAAGGTCTGGTCGAGCCCCGAGAGGAAGGTGTACGTGCAGGTCCGGTTCCCGGAGGTGTACGTCCCCGCGACACCGGACTGCGTGGGGCAGGGCGGGGCGGCGTACGCAGGAGCGGCGGACAGGGTGCCGGGAAGGGCGGCGGCGAGGGTGCACAGAGCAGCCAGCCATGAGGACCGTCCGTGACGGCGGACCCTTCCGGTGTACAGGACGTTCGCTGGCATGTGTCTCCCGGTGTCGTACGACGGGTGGCCGGAGCAGGCACGGGCCGGCCGGTCGCAGATCATTCCGGCCCTTCTCCGATCCGCCGCGCGTGACGCACGCAGACGGCCGCGATTACCCCGTACGGCTGCGGCGCGGCACCCCGGCGCAACCTGCGCAGTTCCTTAGGGGAAGGTGAAGCGGCTGAGGGGGGAGGGGCGGGCGTGGGCACAATCCCCGTGGTCGTGACCGGGGGCGTGGTGTCACGTGAGGACAAGGGGAGCGGACATGGCGGCGGGTACGTCGGAGACCGGACCGGGCGGCCGGGAGGCGGAGGTCCTGAACATGGTGCGCGCGCACGTACGGCGGCGGTACGGCCCCGGGGACGTGATGGGCGGGCTCGCCGACGTCGCACAGGAGTTGGGGGTGTCACGGATCGCGGTCCGGCAGGCCGTGCGGCGGATGGACATCCTGGGCGAGATCGCGATCTGCCGCCCCCGCCTGCGCATCGTGCTGGGCCCGGGCCAGGTGCACCCGCACGACCTGCCGCTGGTGGCCGCCGTGGGCGCCCGCATCCGGGCCGGTCGCTACCACCGGGGGCAGGCCCTGCCCACCGGCCTGCTGGGCGAGGAGTTCGGACTGACCCCCGCCCAGGTGCGCCGGGCCTGCACCCGCCTGCAGGCCGACGGCCTGCTGGGAGAGGACGAGGCCGGCCCGCACGGCCCGGCCTACTACGTCACCTGAGCCGGGCCCGGTCCTGCCCCGCGAACAGTCCGCGTTCCCGGACCGCTTCAGGACCACGCCGCCGCGGGGACCGGCCGGCAGGAGACACGGGCGCCGATCGCAGTCCACACTGGCCGTACGCGATGAGGAGGTGAACGGGACCATGAGCGTTGCCGGCATTGCCGGGCACCACGGGCCCTGGAGCGTCGCCGACGTCCTGGGCCTGCCCGAGGACCGTTCCGTGCGCTACGAGTTGCTGGGGGAGTCGCTCCTGATGTCCCCCGCCCCGGGGCTGCGCCATCAGCGGGCCGGTTTCCGTCTCCATGTGGCGCTGGATGCCGCCGCCCGTGCGGCGGGGGCGCCGGTGGAGGTGCTGGAGGCCGTCAATGTCACGTTGCCGTCCGGT
>NZ_JBFBGK010000065.1:0-48069 GCF_040684615.1 Streptomyces sp. NPDC089919 | reverse complement strand
GCCGCGGCCGGGGCAGGTACGGCAGCGCCCCGAGCGCGCCCGGCAGCCGCAGCGGGTACGAGGTCGCACGACCTGCCCGCCCCGCCCCGGTACCCCCCTGGCCCGGTGGGTCAGAAGGTGAACACCGTGCCGCTGCCGTGTTCGAGGTCGCAGCGGTTCGCGAAGGTGTGGGTGTAGGCGACCCGGGTGCCCTCCCAGACGCCGTCGACGGTGACCGTCATCGGCATCCACTCGCGGGTGCACATCGCGGTCGAGCCGCTTCGGGTGATGCTGTCGAACTCGCCGCCGCGGGCCCGCAGTTCGTCGCAGGCGCCCTTCGGGTCGGGGTGGGTCCCGCTCGGGCCGGGCCGACAGCTGAGCGTCACCGCGCGCAGGATGGTGCCCTCGGTGGGGGTGTCGCCGTCGACGAGCGTGAGGACGAGCGCGGACGGTGCGTACAGCCGGGCCGCTCCCGTCGGGGCGGCGTCGGCCGCCCCGACGCCGGTGACGGCGGTGGCCGCCGCGAGCGCCATGGTGGTGGCCGCCAGACCCAGACCCCTTGCGATGGACCGCATGTCGAACACTCCCTGTGTGTGGGTTTCGGATTCCGGACGGGAGTCTTGCGGAGTCCGGGGCGCATTGCATGGTCACACCATCGTTTTCGGTCGCGCCATGTGACCGCCCGTGTGCGGGTGGTGGCCGCCCCGACGCGCTGACCAGTGCGAATGCCTGTTCGTAGAACGGCCGGAAGAAAGCCCTCCGGGTTAATTGATCAAGCAAACGTAAGGTGAATAAACCCTTGAACCGTTGAACAGAAGGCCGCGCGGGGGAGTGGCCGCTGTGACGTGCGGGGGTGACGGTCCATCAGCGGGGCGGCGGTCCGGGGGAGTTCTGTGTGGGAGCTGGTCTAGACCTTGACAGGTTCAGACCAGTTCGGTTCAGTGACGTCAGCCCCCCCACGGCAACTCCCCCCACACGAGGAGCGGTTCCATGTCCCGTGCGTTCCACCGTCGTGCCCTCGCCCTGCTGGCCGCCGCCACCGCCGCGGCCGGCGCGCTGACCGTCGCCCTGCCGGCCTCGCCGGCCGCCGCGGCCGCCTGCGCCAGTCCCTGGAGCTCCGGCGCCGTCTACACCAACGGCATGACCGCCGCCTACAACGGCCACAACTGGCTGGCCAAGTGGTGGACCCAGGGGGAGACCCCGGGCACCACCGGCCAGTGGGGCGTCTGGTCCGACCAGGGCACCTGCGGCGGCGGCACCCCGCCGACCGACCCCGGCACCCCCAGCGGATTCGTCGTCAGCGAAGCCCAGTTCAACCAGATGTTCCCGAACCGGAGCGCCTTCTACACCTACTCCGGGCTGACCGCCGCCCTCTCCGCGTACCCCGGCTTCGCCGGCACCGGCAGCGACACGGTCCGGCGCCAGGAGGCCGCGGCCTTCCTGGCCAACGTCTCCCACGAGACCGGCGGGCTCTACTACGTGGTCGAGCAGAACACCGCCAACTACCCCCACTACTGCGACGGTTCGCAGCCCTACGGCTGTCCCGCCGGGCAGGCCGCGTACTACGGCCGGGGACCGATCCAGCTCAGCTGGAACTTCAACTACAAGGCCGCCGGCGACGCCCTGGGCATCAACCTGCTGGCCGACCCTTACCTCGTCGAGCGCGACGCGGCCGTGGCCTGGAAGACCGCCCTGTGGTACTGGAACACCCAGAACGGCCCCGGCACCATGACCGCGCACGCCGCGATGGTGAACGGCGCCGGCTTCGGCGAGACCATCCGCTCCATCAACGGCTCGCTCGAGTGCAACGGTGGCAACCCCGCCCAGGTCCAGAGCCGGATCGACAACTACCGGCGCTTCACCCAGATCCTGGGCGTCGACCCGGGCGGCAACCTGAGCTGCTGACCGCCGCCCGCCCGCCGGCCGGGCCCGGGGGCCCCGCTACTGGCCGAGTTCGAAGACCCGGCCGGTCTCGGAGCCCTCGATGGACCGGACGTACGTCTGTGCCACCTCGGCCAGCGGGACCGGCGTGAAGCCGGGGAAGAAGTCGCCGTAGGCGTCCAGGGACTCGGTGAAGACCGTCGGGCTGACGGCGTTGATCCGACGCGGGGCGATCTCCGGCGCGGCCGCCTGCACGAAGGCCTCGACCGCCCCGCTCGCCATCGCGGCGGCGGTGGCCGTGGCCACCGGGCGGCGCGCGGTGATGCCCGTGATCAGGGTGAAGGAACCGCCCGGCGCGAGCCGGTCCAGGCCCTGCCGGACCAGCTCCAGCTGGCTGAGCACCTTCCCCCGGAAGGCGGCGGTCCAGTCCTGCGGCGTCATCTCGGCCACCGGCTTGTACGGCACGTCGCCGGCCGCGCTCGCCACCGCGTCCAGCGGCCCCGCAGCCTCGTACAGGGCGGCGATCTGCGCCGGGTCGGTGATGTCGTGGCGCAGGTCGCCGCGGGTGCGGCCGACGGTCAGCACCTCGTGGCCGCGGGCGGACAGGGTCGTGTGCAGGGCGGAGCCGAGCGTGCCGGCCGCGCCGATCAGGAGGATTCGCATGCCCCGACGCTAGGCGAGCCCCGCCCGGCGAGGGAAATACCTCTCGTGCAGCACTTATGCTTGGACGTTATGAATGTGGGCGTGACCAATGTGGAGCTGCGGCACCTGCGGGCCCTGGCCGCCATCGGCGACGAGGGGACCATCACCGGGGCCGCGGCCGTCCTGCACATCAGCCAGCCGGCCCTCTCCCGGACCCTGGAACAGCTCGAGTCCCGGCTCGGCACCCGGCTGGTGCAGCGCACCACCCGGAGCCTGTGCCTGACCGACGCCGGCCGGCGGCTGTACGAGCAGTCCCACCGGATCCTGCACCAGGTCGAGGACGCCCTCACCGAGGCGGCCGCCGGCTCCCGCCCGCTGCGGGTGGGATTCGCCTGGGCGGCCCTGGGACCGTACACCGTCGGCCTGCTGCGCGAGTGGCGCGCGGCCCATCCGGACACGCCCGTCAAGGTGCACCGCCTCGAGGACCCCGAGGCGGCGCTGCGGCGCGGCGAGCTCGACGCCGCCTTCCTGCGCGAGCTGCCCGCCGGCCGCGACCTGGACAGCCTGGCGCTGTACCGGGAGCCCCGGATCGCGGCGCTGTGCGAGGACGATCCGCTGGCCGCCCGCCCGGAGGTGACGGTGGCCGAGGTCGCCCGGCGGACCGTGGTGCTGTGCGCCACCGCGGCCACCACCGGCGAGGACCTGTGGCCGGCCGGGGCCCGCCCGCCGGCCACCCTGGAGGTGTCCAACGTCGACGAGTGGCTGACCGTCATCGCCACCGGGGACGCGGTGGGCGTCACCGCCGCGGCCACCGAGCACAGCCACCCGCACCCCGGCGTGGTCTACCGTCCGCTGGCCGGGGCCGGACCGGTCACCGTCCGGCTGGCCTGGCCGCGGGTCCCGGCCCACCCGGCCACCGCCGCCTTCCGCGAGCACACCCGCCGCACCCTCGCGGCCCTGCGCACCGCCTGACCGGCCCCGCCGCCCCCGCGCGCCGGGGCGCCCGTCCGCACCGCACCGGAAATCGGTTGTCCGGCACCGCACCGGTGGCCTAGAACGGCCCGGTGATATACGGACAGAAGACCGGGCTCCGGGCCCGCACCGCGGCCGACACCCCTGTGCTGCACGCCGAGTTGTACGACCACGTGCCCACCCAGGCGCGCTCCGACACCCGCCCCTGGCGACCCCTGCCGGCGGACAGCGAACACGGCCCGTACGCCGTGCGCGCCCCCGACGCCACGGCCGAGCCGTTCTCCGTCGTCGAACTGGCCTCCGGCGAGCTCGCCGGCGAGGCCATCCTGTGGAGCATCGACCTGCACAACCGCTCCGCCCACCTCGGCCTGGCCCTGCGCCCGGCCTTCCGCGGCCGGGGCCTGGGCGCCGACGTGGTCCAGGCGCTGTGCCGGTACGGGCTCACGGTCCGCGGGCTCCAGCGCCTCCAGGTCGAGACCCTGACCGACAACGCCGCGATGATCAGGGCGGCGGAGAAGGCCGGCTTCGTGCGCGAGGGCGTGCGGCGCCGGGCCGGCTGGGTGTACGGCCAGTGGAAGGACGAGGTGATCCTGGGCCTGCTCGCCGAGGACTGGACCGAGGTCCCCGAGGCCCGCCCGGCCGCGTAGCCCCGGAACCGGAGGGCGCCCGCCCCGGGAATTCACCCGACCGGCTGTGGACCCCGGGCGCGGGGCGCCCCGCCCGCCCCACTGCGGTTACGTTGAGCGCAGGGGGATCCCGTCCGATCCGAGGTGAGGAGCGCGGCATGGACCTCCGCGTGCGCGAGCTGTCCGACCACCTGGTGGCCAAATGGACCTCCCCCACGGGCACCGAGCTGATGGCCGCCGGCGCCGCCCTGGTCGGCGGCCTGCTGGACCAGGGCGCGCTGTCCCCGGCCCGGGCCGGCGCCCTGCTCGGCTGGCCCGAGGACGAGGTGCTGGCCCGCTTCCACGAGATGCGCTTCGACCTGGAGACCGACCCGGTGGGGCACATCATCGGCGCCGGGGTCTCCCTCGACGGGTCCCGGCCGCACAGCATGGAGCTCCAGGGCCGCACGCTGCACGGCTGGTGCGCCATGGACGTGCTGATGTTCCCGGTGGTCTTCAAGGAGACCGCCAGCCGGGTCGGCTCCCGTTGCGCCGCCTCCGGGGCCCCGGTCACGCTGACCGTCACGCCGGACGGCGTCCGCGACCTCAGCCCGGCCACGGCCGTGGTCACCCTGGCGCCGGCCACCGGGGCGGACATCCGCCAGGTGTTCTGCGACCGGGTGAACTTCTACGCCACCCCCGAGCTGGGCCGCCGGGCCGTGGACGAGGACCACGACCTGGCGTACTGCACGGTGGCCGAGGCCTGGGCCATCGGCAAGCGGCTGGCCGACCTCTTCTGACCCCGGCGCCCGGCCCCCGACGGGGGCCGGGCGGTGGCGGGCCCTCAGGCCAGGATGAGCCGCCCGGCCGCGCCGCCGTCATGACCGATGCACTCCCGGTCGATGGCCCGGTTGATCGCCGAGGGCGAGGTGATGGTCGCGATCCGCAGCTCGATGATCGCGCGGACCGCCGGCCACTCCTCGTCGAGGATCGAGTAGAAGGCGGTACTGCGCACCGCGCCGTCCAGACCCCGGGAATGGGCCCGCCGGACGCCCTCGCAGGTCGCGCCGATCCGCTCGATGGCCGCCCGCGAGCGGGTGTTGCGGGCGTCCGCGCGCAGCGAGATCCGGCGCACGCCCCAGGTCTCGAAGGCGTGCCGCAGCATCAGCAGCTTGATCTCGGAGTTGATCCCGGTCCCCTGGGCCCGCGGGGCGAGCCAGGTGTTGCCGATCTCGGCGGCGTCGGGCACCGCCGAGGCCGGATCGCCGTAGGGGACGCCCGGTACCGAGGGCCACACCAGTGGGCCCTGCCAGTAGTCGAGCTCCAGGAATCTGGTGGCACCGACCACCCGGCCGTCCGCGGCGCTGATCACCGCGAACGGCAGCATCCGGCCCGCCGCCTGTTCGGCGACGGCATGGTCGATGTACCGCTCGGTCGCCTCCAGGCCCTGGGGCACGGGAGTGAAGGCGTACGACGTACGATCCTCGGCCGCGGCCTCGGCGAGAGCCTGGGCGTGGTGCGGGGCGAGGGGCTCCAGCCGCGCGGTGCGGCCGGCGAGGGCTACGGATACAGGCACGGGCCCTTCGGTCCTTCGGATGTCGGAGTGTGCCCCGCACCGTGGTCGATCGGTGCGAAGGCGGTGGTACAGCATGCGGCGACGGCATGCCGGATGTGGGAAAGGAAATGCAAAGACCTGCAGACGGTCAGGTGAACGCGGAGGTCCTACCCGCCGGGTGCCGCGGAGCCGCGATGCGGATCAGCGCCGCGCTCACCATAAGGCCTCGTCGGGCCGTAGAAAAGGTGCCGGGGGGATGTGGCCGCGGACGTCTTCGCGGCGTCTTCGCCGGCGGCCGGAAACCAGCCGCTTTCACGCCCCGGACCTGCGTAAACGTCCGGTCGGCGGGGGCGGCGCGCGGCACTCGGCGGCGCGCCCTCCCGGCGCGGCGCGCGGGGGCCTCGCGGGGGTCCGGGCGGCGGGCCCGGCCGGGGCCCGCCGCGACCGATTTCAGGAGCGCGGCATCGACCGCGTGACGGTGCCCTTGAGGTCGGACTCGAGGTAGCCGCCGCCGTACTCGTCGGACAGGTACAGGCGCATGCTCGCCACCTTGTCGATCAGGCCCCGGTCGACGATGACGTAGCGCATGGTGGGCTTCTCGACGTTCAGCTCCTTGTCGGCGCGCTTGAACAGGCCCGGCAGGGCGTCCCAGTTCACCGTGGCGAGGTCGATCGGCTTGTCGTCGGGGTCGAGGGTGCTGCCGGGGCCGAGCCGGCGGGCCACGCCGTTGCGGTACTCGTACTTGTCGTAGATGCCCGTCTTGCCCTTGGGGGTGATGGACGCCCAGGCGAAGTCCTCGTAGAAGTTGACGTCCTTGACCTTGTCGGTGCCGGCCACCTGCTTGAAGGCGGCGATGGCGGCCCGCACCCCGGCCGGGGTGAGCTGGCTGCCCTTGACCGCGGTGCCGGTGGCGGAACCGCCGGTGGCGGGGGAGTCGTCGCCGGAGGAGGCCGAGGGATCCGACGCGCTCGGGGCCGGGTTGTTGCTGCTGGAGCTCCCGCCCCGGGCGCTGTTGTTCCCGTCCGAGTCGCCGTCCGGGAGCAGCTTGACCACACCGGCGGTCCCGGCGGCCAGGACCGCGACCACCGCGAGGGCGGTGAGCGGTCCCCGGCGGCGCGTGCTCCGGGCCGGGGTGGGCAGCACGGGCGCGGTGGCGCCCGGATACCCGGGCAGGGGGTACCCGCCGCTGGGGTGCCCGCCCTGCTGCGGGTGCGGCGCGTACGGGTTCGCGGGCCCGAAGCCGGGCGTGGTGTGCTGCGGCGTCGGGCTGCCGTACGGTCCCGCCGGTACGAACGGCCCGGGCGCGGCCGTCGGGGCGGCCGGGGCGGAGCCGGAGGCGGTGGCCGGGGACCCGTTGGCCGCCGCCCGCAGCAGCAGTTCCAGGCGCTCCGCGTCCGGCCGGGCGTCCGGGTCGCGCACCAGCAGCTGCGACAGGACCGGGCCCAGGGCGCCGGAGCGGGTGGGCGTGGGGATGGGCTCCTCGAGGACGGCGACCATGGTGGCCATGCCGGTGGTGCGGCGCAGCGGGTGCACGCCCTCGGCGGCCACGTACATGAGCATGCCGAGCGACCACAGGTCGGAGGCCGGGTGCCCCTCCTCGCCGCGGATCCGCTCGGGGGCGATGTACTCCGGGGAGCCGATGAGGTCGCCGGTGGCGGTCAGGCCGGTGGTGCCGCGCAGGGCGGCGATGCCGAAGTCGGTCAGTACGGCGCTGCCGTTGGGCCGCATCAGGACGTTGGCCGGCTTGACGTCGCGGTGCTGGACGCCGGCGGCGTGCGCGGCACGCAGGGCGGAGAGTACGTCGAGGCCGATGCGCAGGACCTCGGAGACGGGCAGCGGGCCGTGCTGGAGGCGGTCGTGCAGCGAGCCGCCGGGCACCAGCTCCATGACGATCCACGGGTGCGAGCCGTCCGGGGGCTCCACGATCTGGTGGATGGTGACCACGTGCGGGTGGGCGAGCCGGGCCAGCGCCCGCGCCTCGCGCACGGCGCGTTCGCGCAGGGTCAGTGCGAGGGCCGGATTGGCTTCGGTGACGGCCGGATCGGGCGGTTGCACCTCCTTCAGTGCGACCTCGCGGTCGAGGGAGACGTCCCGCGCCCGCCATACCGTGCCCATGCCGCCGCTGCCCAGCCGTGCCAGCAGCTCGAAACGCCCGTCGACCAGCGGTCTGCCGGCCCCACTCGTATCCATAGCCGGTCATAGTAGGAGTACCCCAGGACAGCCGGTGACCGTGGACCGCCCAGCGGACCGACCGGCTCCGTTCGCTGCCCGCCGGACACCTCCCTAGCGCACGCCCCGGGTGCGGAACTGGATGCTGATCCGGGGGCCGTTCGCGCGGGTGGACTTGGGGATCGCGTGGTCCCAGGTGCGCTGGCAGGAACCGCCCATCACCACCAGGTCGCCGTGGCCCAACGGCAGCCGCAGCACTGCCGCGCCGCCGCCGCGGGGGCGCAGGGCCAGGTCGCGCGGGTCGCCGACCGAGAGGATGGCGACCATGGTGTCCGCGCTCGCCGAGCGGCCGGTGCGGTCGCCGTGCCAGGCGACGCTGTCCCGGCCGTCCCGGTACAGGCACAGCCCGGCGGTGGCGAAGGGCTCCCCGAGTTCCGCCGCGTAGTGGGCGCCCAGCGCGTCCCGCGCCCGGTCCAGGACCGGATGCGGCAGCCGCTCGCCCTCCCGGTACGAGGCCAGCAGCCGCGGTACGTCCACCAGCCGCTCGTACATCTGCCGCCGCTCGGCCCGCCAGGGCGCCTCGGCGGCGAGGTGTTCGAACAGCGCGTCGGCCCCGGCCAGCCAGCCGGGCAGGTGGTCCAGCCAGGCGCCGGAGCCCAGGTCGGTGCGGCGCAGGCCCGCCAGGCCGCCCAGCCGGATCTCGTCGGTCTGGTCGAAGAGGGAGCCCTGCAGGTGCGTGCGCATGGGACCCAGCGTACGCCTGGAATCGAACACGTGCACGAATGTGTTCGGCCGGGTGGTCGGCCCCCCGGGCCCGGGGGAGGATGACGGCATGCTGCTGGCCGATGTGGCGCGGGTGGCGCGGGAGGTGGCCGCCGCCCCGGCCCGGTCCCGCAAGACCGCCCTGCTGGCCGGACTCTTCGCGGCCACCCCCGCCGAGGACGTGGACCTCGTCATCGCCTACCTCTCGGGCCGGCTCCCGCAGGGCCGGCCGGGCGTGGGCTGGAGCACCCTGGGCCGGCCGGTCGCCCCGGCCGCCGCGCCCGGGCTGACCGTACGGGCCGTGGACGAGGCGGTCACCGCCCTCGCGGGCCTGTCCGGGCCCGGCTCCCAGGCCGCCCGCCGCGAGCTGGTCGAGGAACTGCTGGGCGCGGCCACCGCCGAGGAGCAGCCCTTCCTGACCCGGCTGCTCGGCGGGGAGGTGCGCCAGGGCGCGCTGGACGCGATCGCCCTGGAGGGCGTGGCCAAGGCGGCCGGCGTACCCGCCGCCGGGCTGCGCCGGGCGGTGATGCTGGACGGCTCCCTGCCGCGGGTGGCCCGGGCGGTCCTGGCCGAGGGGGCCGGGGCGCTGGCGGGCTTCACCCTGCGCGTCGGGCAGCCGGTCCAGCCGATGCTGGCGCACACCGCGAAGTCGGTGGCCGAGGCGGTGGCCGCGCTCGGCCCGTGCAGCGTGGAGGAGAAGCTGGACGGCATCCGGGTGCAGGTGCACCGGGACGGCGGTGCGGTGCACGTCTACACGCGCTCGCTGGACGAGATCACCGAACGGCTGCCGGAGGTCGCCGAACTGGCCCGGCGGCTGCCGGGGGACCGGTTCGTGCTGGACGGCGAGCTGGTCGCGGCCGGTCCGGCCGGGCGGCCGGCGCCCTTCCAAGAGGTCGCCGGCCGGGTGGGCTCCCGGGTGGACGTGGCCGGTGCCCGGGCCGCCCTGGCGGTCCACCCGGTCTTCTTCGACCTGCTGGCCGTCGGCGGCGAGGCGCTGCTGGACCGGCCGTTGGCGGAGCGCCGGGCCCGGCTGGAGGAGCTGGTCGGCGCGGAGGCGCGGATCCGCCGGCTGCTGGTGACCGATCCGGCCGGGCAGGCGGCGGCCGCCGAGGAGTTCTGGACCGACGTGCTGCGCCGCGGCCACGAGGGCGTGGTGGTCAAGGCGCTGGACTCGCCCTACACGGCCGGCCGGCGGGGCCGGTCCTGGCTGAAGGTCAAACCGGTCCACACCCTCGACCTGGTGGTGCTGGCCGCCGAATGGGGCCACGGCCGGCGCACCGGGCTGCTGTCCAACCTGCACCTGGGCGCGCGGACCGCCGACGGCTTCGTGATGCTGGGCAAGACCTTCAAGGGGCTCACGGACGAGACCCTGCGCTGGCAGACCGGGCGGCTGCGCGAACTCGCCGTCGAGGAGGCCGGGTACACGGTGCGGGTGCGGCCCGAACTGGTCGTGGAGATCGCCTTCGACGGCCTCCAGCGCTCCACCCGCTACCCGGCCGGGGTCACGCTGCGCTTCGCCCGGGTGGTGCGGTACCGGCCCGACAAGAGCGCGGCCGAGGCGGACACCATCGAGGCGGTGCTGGCCGTCGGGGGACCCCCGGAAGCCGAGTGACCCGGTGAAAGCCGCCCGCCACCGGGGAGAAATAGGGGCAAAGTAGGCATTCCGCCGGGCGATTTGGTACCCATGGTGTCCATGGGCCTCACCAGTACGTCGTTCCTCGCCTCCCTCGCCGTGGTCACCGGCCTGGCCGTGCTCGCCACCCTGCTCCTGTGGGGACGGGTTCCGGGGCCCGGTTGGTTGCGCTGGTGCGCGCGCGTGCTGATGATCGGGGTCTGCCAGCTGACCGCCGTCTGCGTGGTCGGCGCCTGGGTGAACAACAGCTACGGCCTGTACGCCTCCTGGGACGACCTGCTCGGCCGCACCGGCGCCGAGACCGCCGACGCCGCCATGCCCGGACCGCCGGTCGGCCGGGCCCGCTTCACGCCCAGCGCCGGCGGCACCCGCACCACCTACTTCCGCGGCATCCACTCGCGGCTCTCCGGCGAGGTGCTGGTCTCCACCCCGGCCGGCTACGACGACCCGGCCAACCGCACCCGCCGCTACCCGGTGGTGATGCTGCTGCACGGCGTCCCCGGCGGCCCCGAGTCCTGGCTGGAGCACGGCGACATGCCGGACGCCTGGCGGCAGTCGACCGAGCAGGGCACCACCGAGCCCGCCATCCTCGTCATGCCGGCCATCGCCCCCGGCGGCTTCGACACCGACTGCACCGACACCCCGCAGCGCAAGAACGCCACCTGGCTCGCCGCCGACGTCCCCGAGCTGGTCGCCCATCACTTCCGGACCCTGCCGCACCCCCGCGGCTGGGGGCTGCTCGGCATCTCCACCGGGGCGTACTGCGCGGCCCATCTGCCGCTCCAGTACCCCAAGGTGTTCGCCGCCGGCGCGGCCCTGGACCCCGATCCGCTCACCGGGGACCCCGACGTCATCGCCGACCCGGTGCTGCGCGAACGCACCAGCCCGATGGCCCTGGTCCGCGGCAGCACGGCGGACGTGGCGCTCCTCCTGGCCACCTCCCGGCAGGACCGGGACAGCCCGCCGCGCTACATCGAGGAGTTCGAGAACGCGGCGGCCGGCACCCCGGTGCGGGTCACGACCCGGATCGTGCCCAGCGGCGGCCACAACTTCCAGACCTGGACGGCCATGTACCCCTTCGCACTGCCCTGGCTGAGCGAGCAGCTGACGGCCGGGTCCTGACCTGCGCCGGGCGGGCCGCCGCGGCCCGCCCGGCGCGGGTCAGCCCACGACGAAGTCGAAGGTGGTGCTGGCGCCCACCGTGCCGTAGTGGCCGATCGTCCAGACCTCCACCCAGTAACCGCCCTTGGCGGGCGGCGTCCAGCTGAAGGACGGGTCCGTGATCGCGTTCCAGGGGGTCTCGTACGTGTCGTTGAAGACGCGCCACGCGTACCGGCCGACCTTGCCGGGGGTCTCGTCCGCGGCCGGCCGCAGGGTGAACTTCGCGGCCACGCCCGGGCCGCCGTGGCCGGTGCAGTCGGTCGGGGTGCACGGCTTATAGGGCGCCCCCAGCGTGACCCGGGGCGCCAGGGTGGGGATGGGCGAGGCCGCCGCCGCGCGGTGGACGGAGAGCCAGGGGGTGGGCGCCGACTCGGCGCCCGAGGGGTCCACCGCCACCACGTAGTAGTCCGAGCCGCCCGCCGGCGCGGTCCGGTCCTCGTACGACCCGGCCCGCGAGGTCAGCGAGGCGATCCGGGTCCAGCCGCCGTACGCGGTGGTGCGCCGGTAGACGCGGTGCCCGACCACGGAGTCCGGGCTGCGGTCCCAGGTCAGGAAGGTGTCGCTGTCCGCGCGCTCGGCGTCCAGCTCCGACGGGACGCCCACGGCGGACGGCTCGGGCCGGGTCACCGGCCCGGCGACGGCCGCGGCCGAGACGTTCCCCGCCGCGTCCACCGCCTCGACGCGGTACACGTACGGCGTGCCGGCCGGTGCGGACACGTCCCCGTAGGAGGCTCCGGTCACCGTCTGCGGCCCGTCCGGGTCCTGCTGGCCCAACGGCGCGGCCCACACGCGGTAGTGGTGCACGCCGTCGGTGCCGGGCGTCCACCGCACCAGGTTCCCGGCGGTGGTGCCCTCGGCGGTCAGCCCCACCGGGACCGCGGGCGGGGTCCGGTCGGGCGTCACCTTCGCGTCCGGGCTGCCCGGCGACACGTGCCCCGCCTTGTCGACGGCCCGTACCTCGTAGGAGTACGCCGCCGCGGTGCCGGGCACGGCGTCGGTGTACGAGGGGACCGTACGGGGCCCGGCGGTCAGCCGGGTCCAGGCGGTGCCGCCGGCCGGGCGCCGGTAGACGTGGTACCCGGCCAGGTCCAGCTCCGGGCTCGCGGCCCAGGTCAGCGCGGCCTTCCCGGTCGCGTCGTCGTACCGGGCGACGGGCCGGGCGGGGGCCAGCGGGGCGACCTCGTCGACGTCGGGGGAGGTGCGGGGCGCGTAACCGAAGCGGATGTCGGCCCGGCCGGTGCGGGCGGCGAAGTCCACCCGCAGGGTGTGCCGGCCGGCGGGCACGGTGACCTTGGCGGACGCGGTGCGGCTGCGGCTCACGTCCGACCAGGCGTCGATCGTGCGGACCCCGTCCAGGTAGACGCGGACGCCGTCCTGGGCCCGGGAGGTGAAGGTGAACGGTCCGCCGGAGCCGAAGTCCCGGGTCAGCGACCAGCGGACGCCGAAGCCGTCCACCGGCAGCCGGACGCCCCCCGGGTCACCGGTGCCGTAGTCCTCGTCGATAACCGGGTCGCACGCGGTGTGCGCGGGCGTGCCGGAGAAGGTGGTGTCGGCGAAGAACTGCGCCTTCCAGACGGGGGCGGCGCAGGTGACCGCCGCCGCGGCGGTGGGGAACGCCAGCAGGCCCCCCAGGGAGATGCCGGCGAGGCTCGTGGCGCAGGCGGCGCGCAAACGCGAGGATCAGCCGGCCGTGTCGTCCGCCTCGTACTCCAGCCGGTCGACCACCTCGACGACCCCGTCCACGCTCTCGCAGAGCCGCACGGTGATCGGTACCAGGCTGCGCCGCGCCACCGTGCCGCTGAGGATCACCCGGCCGTCGGCGACCTCGACGGTCAGCGCCGAGGGGGACAGCCCCAGGGTCCGGGTGAGCACGTCCTCCAGGATCTCCTCCTGGATGGCCCGGTCCCGGCGCAGGAAGACCCGCAGCAGGTCGCTGCGGCTGACCACGCCGATCAGGAGGCCGTCCGCGTCCACCACAGGGAGCCGCTTGATGCGGCCCTCCTCCATCACCCGGGCCGCCTCCACCGCGCTCCACTCGGGGTGTGCCACCACCGCCGGGGAGGTCATCAGCCCCTCCGCGGTCGAGGCGGGCGTCCCGCCGGTGTGCCGGCGCAGCAGGTCGGCCTCCGAGACCACGCCCACCGGCCGCTCCCCGTCCACCACCGGCACGGCGGTGATCCCGTACTCGTCCAGCAGCCGGGCGATCTCCTTGAACGGAGTGCCCCGTTGCACGCTCACGGCGGTGGGCGTCATCAGGTCGGCGACCCTGCGGTGCCTCATGCGGTACCAGTCCTCTGCGGCGGTTGCGGCGAATGCTCCCTGTGCGACCCATTGTCCCGTATGCCCCACGGTCGTCCGTGAGGGGACCGTGGGGCAGGCGCGCGGGAGGGGAGAGCGGATCGGGTCAGGGCTTGGGCAGGGTGCACTCCCGGCGCTCGAGGTCGATGGTGTTGCCGGCGCCGATGCACGCGGCGATCGCCGCGGTCTGGGTGGCGTATCCGTGTCCCTGGTGGACCGTGGTGCCCGTCTCGTCGACCTCGCACGGGTTGTTCAGTTCGCACGTCTTGCCGTCGCGGTTGCTGGTGCTGTTCACCGCGACGAGTTCCCGGGTCTCGGCGTCGAGGACGGCTGAACCCGAGCTACCGGGCAGGGTGTTGCATTCCTTCGCGTACCGGATCGCCCGGGTCGAGGTGTAGTCGCCTTCCTTGAGCGTCGGGACCACGGCCTCGGCCCGGCACGACCAGACGCTCTCCAGGAAACTCGACGCCACCTTGATCTGCCGCCCGGCGACAGGGCCGGTCGAGGCCAGCGGGAACGCCTCGGTCTTGTACTTCTGGCGGAGGTCCGCGTACGTGGCATCCAGCTGCGCCAGCGTGATGTCGGTTCCGGTCATCGTCGCGTAGACGACCCGCCCGGTCACCGGGCCGAGTTCGCGGCCCGCCGGGCTCAACACGCTGCCCTCGATGGGGGCGCCCTCTCCGGTGATCATTTCACCCGGCTTCGGCCGTCCCTCGGGGTGGCAGTGCCCGTTCGTGAGCAGCAGCGCCTTGTCCTCGTCGCGGGCGGTGCGGGGGCGGACCAGCGAAGCGGAGCAGTTCGGGAGCTTCACGGTCCCCGCCAGGTCGCCGGCAGGTCCGGAGTCCTGCGAGGGGACACCGGGGCAGCTGCCCTTGGCGGGCGTGCCGTTCCGGAAGAAGTCCAGCACCTTGGAGCCGCATGCGAGGGCGTTGGACTTCATGGTGGAATGCGACGCATCCGTGACGGTCAGCAGCGATCCCCCGATCTTCTTGTGCATCATCTCGGCCCACACGTAAGGCGTGACGATCTCGAACTTGTGGCCGGACAGCTGCAGCCGGCTCTTGCCGGGCTTCAGGTCCCACGGCTTGCCCGCCGGCCAGCCGGCGCAGTACGTGATGCCCTCGTCCTCGGTGTCCGTGGAGAACGCGTACGTCGCCCGCCGCTCCTTCCTCATCCTGACGAGATCGTCGTACGTGCGGCCATCGGGGCTCGCGTTGCACATGAAGGCGTCATGGGTGAACCCGTAGTTGTGCCCCATCTCCCCGAAGCCGAAGGCCTTCCGCTTCATGTCCTTCTGCTGGGGGACGGCCTTGCCCGTCCCCTCGTTCCGGAGTTCCAGCAGCTTTGCGGCAGCGCGCTCCCAACGGGCCGGCAGGGCTTCCAGGTTGGGGTCGAGGAAGGGGCCGAGTTCGTTCCGCCCCACCTTCGCCTGCAATGCCTTCATCGCGGATTCGACCTTCTTGGGAGAGTTCCCGAAGTGGTACGTCGCATCCTTTCCGGCCAGCCACTCGAAGAACCGCCGGTATCCGGCGTGGTTCTGCGCGACTTGTGCGGTGATGGCTGCGTTCTGGCCGACCGGGGACATGATCGAGTCCAGCCACATCCGGTCGACACGGCTGTCGAACATGGAGCGGTAGACCGCGCCCAACGCCGTTCCGCCGGAGTTTCCGTAAAAATTGATCTTGCGGTAGCCCAGCACCTGCCGGATGCGGTCCATGTCCCGGGACGCGTTCTCCATGCTGATGGAGAGCGCCAGTTCCCGGTCCTTGGCGATGCATGCGCGCTGCGCGTCCGCCTGACGCTCGAAGGCCGCCCGCTCGCTCTCCCCTTCCGGGGATTCGGGGGTATCGCAGGAGATCTGGGCGCTGTAGCCGGTACCCCGCGTATCGATGCCGATGAAGTCCAGTTCCTCGTTCATCGGCGCCAGCCGGCTGCCGAGCAGATCGTACGGGGACGGGGTGCCGGCCAGGCCGGGTCCCCCGGGGTTGCCGAACAGGGCCCCCGTGCGCTTTCCGGTGGCCTTGACCCGGCTCACCGCGATGTCGATCTTTCTGCCCGCGGGCTTGGCGTAATCCACCGGAACGGGAACGAGCGCGCATTCGCTGCGGCTGTCATTGCGGTTCCAGTCCGGCGCCGCATCCCGGCAGAGCTGCCACGTCACGCCCTCCGGGGTGGCGCTTGAAGCCGCATCGGCGGGAACGGCTGCCAGGGACATCAGCGAGGCGGCGAGGCTGATGCCGACTGCAATGGATGGGACGGTCACATACCGCAAGATGATCTGCACCTCTTCGGTGGGGCACGGCAACTCGGTCGATGAAGCGATCCAGCAGGCGGCCGACGGGAGGAAACTCCCCCTACGCCGCTGCTGGACCAGACTCGCCGCCGAAGGCTGCAGCCGTACTCCGAGAATGTTTCAACCAGCACTCGGTGGAGCCCGAAGCCCACGGCGGGCCACGGAAACGGCACGACCCGCCCGCACGAGCTGCCGATGCGGTTCTCGGGCCACGGCCTACGGGCCTCCCGGCGAAGGCCGCGCCGGAAAACCCGGGCCTACCGGACCGCGCCGTCCAACTCCCTTGCGTCCAACGGCATCCGCCACCGGTTCCGCCGGTGTACGGCGGCCAGATCGGCGGCGAGCGGGGAGGGCGGCACCACCAGGACCGGGCAGGCCGCGTGGGCGAGGCAGAAGCGGGCCGGGGACGGGCGCAGGGCACGGCGCAGCAGGCCCCGCGACCCGGCGCCGACCACCAACAGGTCCTCGGGCGCCCGCGCGACGTCCACCAGCACGGGACCCGGCGCCCCCACGGCCGTCATCCCGGCCAGCGGCACGCCCGGCCCGGCCGGCCCGAAGGCCCCGTCCAGCAGTTCCCGCAGCCGGGCCGCGGCCGCCTCCCGCCAGGCCTCGCGCGCCCCCGCCGCCCGGCCCACCGGCTGCCAGGCCAGCACGGCCCACAACTCGCCGCCCCTGCAACGGGCCTCCGCCGCCGCCCGATGCACCGCCGTCACCCCACCCACCCCGGTCCCCACCCCGACCACCACCCGCACCCGCCCCACCCCTCCCGATAGACCCCCATCAAACCCCCGCCCACCCACCCGACCGGCCCCCCTGACACCTCCCTGACGCGGGGCCGCCGGAACCTGACACGTCATTGACGCGGGTGGGGTCGGAGCGGCGTGCGGACGGCGGTCTCGAGGAACCACGTTGCCGATGTCACACTCGGGGCCGCTCGTTGCTTTAAGACCTGGACGCGGTGCGCAGGGTGCCGTGGGGGTCGAGGGGTAGGCCGGTGGATCCGACGTTGGTGACGATGATCGTGACGGGGGCGGTCCCGCTGCTCGGGCTGTGTGCGCGGCTGGTGTACAAGGCCGCCCGCGATCGTGCGGAGGTGCGGCAGGCGCAGCTCGCGCAGGACGGCCTCTCGGAGCGGGTCCGGGCGCTGCCGCCCGGTAGCCGGCTCTCGGAGCGCTCGCCCGGCCGGAGCGTGGAGGTCGTCATCGGGGCCGCGGGCCACGGCGGGGAGAGGTGACCGTGACAGACCTCCCGGCGCCCCCGGCGGCCCAGACCGCAGGCCTGGCGCTGCCTGCGATCGGAGTGTCCCGGCAACCGGACCACCGCGAGTTCAACCGGCTCTACCGCAGCGAGATGGGCCGGGTGACCGTGTTCCTGCTGAACCTGGGCGCCAGTCCCTACGAAGCGGCCGACGCGGCGCACGAGGCCTTCCTCACGCTGCTCCCGGACAAGTGGCGGGACCTGGAGTACCCCGGGGCGTGGCTCCGCACGGTCGCCTACCGGAAGTACCTCGCGCAGACCGTCCAGCGGGCGTTGCCCACGGATCCCGTGCCGGACCGGCCGGGTGGCACCTGCCCCATGGAACTCGTGCTGCTCACCGAGGAGCAGAACGACGTCCTCGAAGCGCTGCGCCTGCTCACGCCGGCCGAACGCCACGCCGTCGTCTGGAAGATGGACGGCTTCACGCACGAGGAGACGGCCCGGGCGACGGACAAGGACCCTGCGGCCGTCCGGCAGGCCTACGCGCGGGGGCGGAAGAGACTGATCTCCATCCTGGTGCTGAGGAAAGGGGATGACTCCGGTGAGTGACGCGCACGAGGACGTCGACATGGCCGCCGAGGACGCCCTCGACGCGTTGCTCGCCGACCACCAGCGCGGCCTGCTGGCAGCCGTAGGCCCTGCGCTGGACACCGAAGGCGGCCTGCGCCAGGCCATGCGGTCGGACTCGCACGGGGGGCAGTCCGTCGAGGTCGTCCTGGAGGACCCGGCGAACGTGGTCGTCCGCAGCGCAGACGGCTACGTGGTGGTGGTCAGGAACCCGAGCGGGGCGCTGAACGGCGCGCTGGACGCCGTCTCGACGGAGGTGGGTCTCCTCAAGGACCTCGCCACGGAGCTCCTCGAGCGTGGACCCGACGGGCCTGCGCCCGGGTACGTGGTGCATCCGGCGTCCGCCGCCGTGGCGGCAGCGGGGATGCTGGAGGCCTTCAAGGTCAAGTTGGCCAAGGGGCTCGTCACCAGTGAGTCGGCCGCATCCGCGTTCAACATGCCGCTCTCCTGCGTCCGGGGGCAGCTGGACGCCTGGGGCGCGGTACTGGAGTCGGCACCGCTGGAGGCGGCTCGGCTGGAGCAGGTGCTCTACCTGGTGGAAGCCTTCACCGTTCGGCTCAACGCTCTCCGGTCGCTCAAGAAAAGGATCGTCCGGCTCTTCGAGGATGCCGAGGAATCGGCCTTCCAGCTGAGCTGACCGGGACGGGGTCAGAGCCGGTCGACGAAGACGCTCGTGGACTTCACCCGGGCGGTGGCCTGCATGCCGACCTCGATGCCCAGTTCGTCGACCGCCTCGCGGGTCAGCAGGGAGACCAGGCGGTGCGGGCCCGCCTGGATCTCGACCTGGGCGGCCACGTCACCGAGCTTGACGGCCGTCACGATGCCGGGGAAGGCGTTGCGGGCCGAGGTGAACGAGCCGTCCTCGTCCCCCTCGGCGTCCTGGGCCACCTCCACGCAGAAGGCGGCCAGTGCCCGCCCGTCCACGAACCGGCGCCCGCCCTCGCGGCGGGTGACGAAACGGCCCGCGTCGGCCCAGCGACGGGCGGTGTCCACGCTCACGCCCAGCAGCCGGGCCGCCTGCCCGATGGTGTAAGACTCCATGCCCCCACCCTAAGGCCCGGCCCGGGGCCCGGCCGCCGGACCCGGGCGGGGCTACGGCGCGTCGCCCCCGGACTCGCCGTCCCGGGGCGCCGGCACCTGGCCCGTGCCCTCGCGGTCCATCGCCTTGGCGGCCCGGTCGAAGTACCGCAGCAGCTCGACGGGGAAGGGCATGACCAGGGTCGAGTTCTTCTCCGCCGCCACCTCGACGACCGTCTGGAGCAGCCGCAGCTGCATGGCCTCCGGGGTGTCGGCCATGATCCGCGAGGCGTTGGCGAGCTGCTGGGCGGCCTGGAACTCGCCGTCGGCCGTGATGACCCGGGCCCGCCGCTCGCGTTCCGCCTCCGCCTGCCGGGACATCGACCTCTTGAGGGATTCCGGCAGTTGCACGTCCTTGATCTCGACCCGGTCGATGTGCACGCCCCAGCCGGCCGCCGGGCTGTCGATCATCAGGGCCAGGCCCTCGTGCAGCCGCTCCCGGTCCGAGAGGAGGTCGTCCAGGTCGCTCTTGCCGATGATGGACCGCAGCGAGGACTGGGCCACCTGCCCCACCGCGAACACGTAGTCCTGCACCTCGATCGTGGCCCGCACCGGGTCGGTCACCCGGAAGTACACGACGGCGTCGACCTTCACGGAGACGTTGTCGCGGGTGATGCCCTCCTGGGTGGGCACCGGCATCGTGACCACCTGGACGTTCACCTTCCGCATCCGGTCGGCGAAGGGGATCAGGAAGGTGATCCCCGGCGGCCGGTACGAGGGCAGTGCCTTGCCGAAGCGGAACACCACGCCCCGGTCCACCTGGTTGACCACCCGCATGCCGCTGCGCAGTACGACGAGCACCACCGCCGCGACGACGAGGAACCCCCCGAGGGTGCCGTTCATGCCACCATCCCCTTTCGGCCATCGATCGACTGCGAGGATGGCACCGCCGGCGCCGGCGGGATCCCGTCCGGAGCGTCAGGAATCCGTCAATTCCCACGTGGCGGAGCGGGGTTCGCGGCAACGCCCGGCCCCGGTGATTCACCCGAACCGGTCCACCGCGCCGGGTCCCGCCGGCGGGCCGGCCGGACCCGCGGCCGGGGCGCCGGAAAAAGGCCCGGCCCGCCGGGCAACCGAATCCGCGCAGGTGGTGGTCTGGAGGGCGGAAGGGGGAGGCGACTCCATGCAGAGCGAGCAAGAAGAAGAGTTCCAGGCGTTCGTCCGGGCGAGATGGACGCATCTGGTCCGTACGGCCTACCTGCTGACGGGTGATCCGCACGACGCGGAGGACCTGACGCAGACCGCGCTGGCCAAGGCCTACCGGTCCTGGCGGCGGGTGCTGCGCAGCGAACGCCCGGAGGCGTACGTGCGGCGGATGCTGGTCACCTGCAACAGCGACCGGTTCCGCAAGCGGCGGGTCAGGGAGCGGTTGACGGGCGCGCCGCCGGACACCGCGGCCCGCCCCGACGCGGGCCTGGCCTGGGCCGGCGAACGCAGCGCCTTGATGCGCGCGCTGGCCGAACTGCCGCCCAGGCAGCGGGCCGTGGTGGTGCTGCGGTACTGGGACGACCTCGCCGAGAGCGAGGTCGCGGCGGCCCTCGGCTGTTCGCCGGGCACCGTCAAGAGCCAGTCCTCGAAGGGGCTGGCGAAGCTGCGCGCCCATCCGGGGCTGGCGCAGGTGTGGGACGGAGCCGGCGGGGACGGGCCCGGGCCCGCCGAGGCGGACCGGTACGCACGAGTGGCGACGACGACGGAGCGGGGAGTACGGCGATGAACGAGCGGACGGACACGTTCGAGGGGAACCTGCGGGACCTGCTGGCCCAGGACGCCGGGGCGCTGGCCCCCGGCTCCGCGCCCTACGCGGCGATCGTCCGGCAGGGCCGCACCGAGCGGCGGCGCGCCGCCACGACCGTGGTCGCGGCCGCGGCCGCCCTGGTCCTCGTACCGGTGGGGGCGTACGCGCTGACCGGCCTGCCGGGCGACGGGGCCGGGACCGCGGCCCCCGTGGCGGTCGCGCCGGCGACCAGTGCGCCGCCCCGGCCCGTGGTGCACGGCCCCGCCGGGCCCGCCACCCCGGGCCAGCTGGCCGACGGGATCACCCTCGCGCAGGCCTCGGACGGGCTCACCCGCTGCCTGACGGGCCGGTTCGCCGCCAACGCCGTCAAGGACGGTGTGCCGGGCGGGTACGGCGACCCGGACGACTACCGGATCCTGCTCGCGCTGCGCTCCACCGGCGACGACAACGCCCCCGGCGACGGGATCCACGTCGTCGCGGTCCGGGACAAGGGCCCCAAGGGCCCCCGGAGCCGGGTCACCTGCACGCTCAAGAAGGGCAAGGCCGACGGCATCAACGCCTCGATGGGGGTCGACGAGCCCGGGGCCCTCCCGGTGGTGCCCGACATCAACGCGCAGCAGCTCTACCGGCAGGCGATCCTCTCCAGCCCCGGCTACCGGCTGCCGTTCCGCTGGGGCGCCATCGGCACGGTCGCGCCCTCGGTGGCCCGGGTGACCGTCTCCTACGAGGGCCCCGCGGTCGAGGCCGCCCTGGACCGCGGCTGGTTCGCGGCCACCGGAGTGCTCACCGTCCAGCCGCGGCACGCCCCGCACGTCCTGGGGTACGACGTGACCGGCAAGCAGGTCTACGACTCGGACCGGGACCCCTCGTACGACAAGGCCCTCTAACCGGACGCCTGTCCGGGACGGGGGTCCGGACGGGCGCGCCGTACCCAGGCCAGCACCAGCAGCGAGGCGACCGCGGCGAAGGCGCACCAGGTGGAGGCGAACTCCAGCCGCCACAGCACCGCGCAGAGCACCGCTCCGGCCGCCAGGAGCGCACCGAGGGCGCGCAGCAGCCGGTCGCCGGAGAGGAGCAGCGCGCCGAGCGTGGCGAACAGGTAGAGCGCCACGAGCAGCGGGGCGTACGGGATGCCGAGCGCATAGCCGACGGTGTGCCCGCGCACCTCGGCCGTCACCGTGTGCCGGGCCAGCCCGGCCACCAGCGCCGCGCCGCTCACCAGGCCCGCCAGGGCCGGGGCGGACAGCCGGCGCCGGGCCTCCGGCGGGGCCGCGAGCAGGACGGCGAAGGGCACCCAGAGGGCGGGTACCGGCAGGGCGAGCACCGCCCAGGCGGTGGTCGCGGGACCGGTGCCGCCGCCCGCCCGCCACACCGCGGCCTCCACGATCTGGTGGGCGCCGAGCAGCAGCGGCAGGGCGGCCAGCGGCAGGTCCCGGGGCCGGCGCACCCGTGCGACGCAGGCCGCCCCGGCCGCCGTGATCACCAGACCCGCCGTCAGATCGGCCGTCGCGCTCCAGCACATGCGCCGAGTCTGCCCCGGCGGGCCGGCGCCGGCCGGTTGCCCCACCGGGCGGCGGCCGTCCGCGGGCCCGGGGGGCCGGTCCGTCCGGCGCGGCCGGATCGCGCCCCGGCCGGGCGCCCGCCGGCCGGGCCCTCTGGTAGAAACGCACCAGCTACCGCCGGGAGGTGTCCTGATGACGGACCTTGAGATCGCGAGCGCCAGCGCCGCGGACCTGAAGCTGATGCGCGACTGGGCGGACCGGGAGGGCTGGAACCCGGGCGAGAGCGACCGGTTCGCCTTCGCGGTCGCCGACCCGCGGGGGTTCCTGGTCGGACGGGTCAAGGGCGACCCGGTGGCCTGCATCTCCGCGGTGCGCTACGGCTCCGGCTTCGGATTCGTCGGCTTCTACATCGCCCGGCCCGAATCCCGCGGCCAGGGGTACGGGATCCAGCTCTGGCGGGCCGGCATGGCGGCCCTGGAGGGCCGGCTGGTGGGGCTGGACGGGGTGGTGGAGCAGCAGGCCAACTACCGGAAGTCCGGCTTCCGTCCGGCCTGGACCAACACCCGCTTCGAGGGGGTGCCGGCGCCCGGCTCGCTGCCGGGGTCGCCGCCCGCCGGGGTGTCGCTGGTCGACGCCGCCTCGCTGCCGTTCGCCTCGATCGCGGCGTACGACCGGCGCTTCTTCCCGGAGCCGCGGGAGGCGTTCCTGGCCGCCTGGACGGGGCTGCCGGGGCGCACCGGGTACGCGGCGGTGCGGGGGGACGAGATCGTGGGCTTCGGCGTGGTCCGGCAGGCCGCCGGGCCGCACCGGATCGGTCCGCTGTACGCGGCGGACCCGGAGGTGGCGGGCGTCCTGCTGCACCGGCTGGCGGCCGCGGCGGGCGGCGGGCCGGTGGCGGTGGACGTACCGGAGGCCAACCCCGCGGCGGTGGCGCTGTGCACCGCGGCGGGGCTGACCCCCGCCTTCGAGACGGCCCGCATGTACACCGGCCCCACCCCGGACCTGGACCTCCCCGCCCTCTACGGCCTCACCAGCCTGGAACTGGGCTGACCGGCGGGCCGGCGGCGGGTGTCAGGACCCGGGCGGGGCCGGCAGGGGGCGGGTGTTCCAGCCGGAGATGACGGGGGTGCCGTGCTCGGTGGAGAGCCGGCTCACCGTCCCGGTACGCAGCAGGAAGAGGCGGCCGTCGGCGGGCGGCAGCCCCAGGTAGCGGGCGGTCAGCACGCGCAGGAAGTGGCCGTGCGCGACCAGCACCGCGTCCCCGCCGCGCTCGGCGAGCACCCCGGCCACCCGCGCCAGCACCCGGTCCGCCCGGGCGCCGACCTGCTCCGGGCTCTCCCCGGGGTGCTCGGCGTCGCCCGGCGGCACGCCGTCGCGCCACAGCGTCCAGTCGGGCCGGTCCCGGTGGATCTCGGCCGTGGTGATCCCCTCGTAGCCGCCGTAGTCCCACTCGTGGAGCTCCGGATCGGTGGTCGCGGTCGGCAGGCCCGCGAGCCGGGCGGTGCTCATGGCCCGCCGGAAGGTGCTGGTCAGCACCAGCGAGGGGGCCAGTCCGGCGAAGTAGGGGGCGAGGGAGATCGCCTCCTCGACGCCCTGCGGGGCCAGCGGCACGTCCGTGAGCCCGGTGTGCCGCCCGGTCGCGCTCCACGCCGTCTCGCCGTGCCGTACCAACAGCACATCACCCATGCCGCCGCCCCGTCCCGTCATCCATGCCGCACCCCGGTCTCGTCAGCCCTGCCCTACCCCCTTACGGTGCGCCACCGGCCGCGCGTGCGGCCGTTGACACGCCTGAGGGGGCGCACCGCCGATCATGCCGGGTGGCCCTGTCCGGCCCGGAGGGGACCCCCTAGGCTCGGCGGGAGCGGAACGATCTCGGAGGTGGGGGCGATGGTGCTGCGCTGTGCGGTGCTGGACGACTATCAGGGCGTGGCGCGGGGACTCGCGGACTGGGACCGGCTGGCGGGGCGGGTGGAGACCCGCTTCCTGGACGGCCACCTGGACTCGCACGACGCGCTGGCCGAGGCGGTCGGGGACTGCGAGGTCCTGGTGGTGATGCGGGAGCGCACCCCCTTCCCCGCCGAGCTGTTCGGCCGGCTGCCGAAGCTGCGGCTGCTGGTCACCTCGGGTCTGCGCAACGCCGCCATCGACCTGGCGGCCGCCGCGCGCCACGGCGTGACCGTGTGCGGTACGGGCAGCAACTCCGAGCCCCCCGTCGAGCTGGCCTGGGCGCTCATCCTGGGGCTGGCCCGGCAGGTGGTCCCGGAGAACGAGGCCCTGCGGACCGGCGGCCCCTGGCAGCAGAGCCTCGGCGCGGACCTGCACGGCCGCCGGCTGGGCCTGCTGGGACTGGGCAAGACGGGCCGCCGGATGGCCCGGATCGGCGCGGCCTTCGGCATGGAGGTGAGCGCGTGGAGCCGCCACCTCGACCCCGCCACGGCCACCGAGCACGGCGCGCGGGCCGCCGCCACGAAGGAAGAGCTGCTGGAGGGCGCCGACTTCGTCTCCGTGCACCTGGTCCTCGGCGAGGGGACCCGGAACCTGATCGGCGAGGCGGAGCTGCGCCGGATGCGGCCCACCGCGTACCTGGTGAACACCTCGCGGGCGGGCATCGTGGACCAGGCGGCGCTGCTGCGGGCCCTGCGGGAGGGCTGGATCGCGGGGGCCGGCGCCGACGTCTTCGCGGCCGAACCGCTGCCCGCCGACGACCCCCTCCGCACCGCCCCGCGCTTCCTGGGACTGCCCCACCTGGGGTACGTCACCCGCCGCAACTACGAGGGCTACTTCACCCAGGCGGTGGAGGACATCGAGGCCTACCTGGCGGGGCGCCCGGTCCGCGTGCTGGGCTGACGGGGCGCCGCCCCGCCCGGCGGCCGGGTCAGCGGGTGCGGAGGCGGCGGGTGACCTCGCCGAGGCCGTCCGCCAGGGCCAGGATCTGCTCCGGGGTCAGGACGTCGATCAGGTGGTGGCGGACGGTGGCCACGTGCCCCGGCGCCGCGCCGTCCAGCTTCTCCCGGCCGAGGTCGGTGAGGACCGCGAAGACGCCCCGGACGTCCGAGGGGCAGCTGCGGCGGCGCACCAGCCCGGCCTTCTCCAGCTGCGTGACCTGGTACGTCAGCCCGCTCTTGGAGTTGATCAGACCGTCGGCGAGCTCCGTCATGCGCAGTTCGCCCGCGGGGGCCGCGGCGAGCCGGACCAGGATCTCGTACTGGGGGTGCGAGAGCCCGGAGTCGTCCTTGAGCTGCTGGTCGAGGCGGCGGTTGAGGAGCGCGGAGGCGGCCAGGAAGGCCTTCCAGGCGCGCATCTCGTCGTGTTCCAGCCAGTTGGGTTCCGGCGTGTCCGCCACATCTGCCATGCCCCCACCCTACGGCAGTTGTTCCAATTTGAACGACGGGCTATGGTCGGTCGGAGTGTTTCGAATTTGAACCACGTCCCACCGGGCCCGCCCCCACCAACGGCACCCACCGGCCCGGCCGCATCCGCCGCCCCCAACGAGAGGGACCTCCATGTCCTCCCCGTCCGCGACCCTGCGCACCAGCACCGAGACCGGCCTCCGGCCGGCCACCGCCGCCGGCACCACCCCCGTCGACGCCGGACTCCTCCTGATCCGCCTCGCCCTCGGCCTCACCATGGCCGCCCACGGCGCCCAGAAGCTCTTCGGCTGGTTCGGCGGCGGCGGGATCAGCGGCACCGGCCAGTTCTTCGAGATGAGCGGCTACCCGGCCGGCGAGGCCATGGCCGTGGTCGCGGGCCTCTCCGAGGTCCTGGGCGGCCTGGGCCTGGCCGTCGGCCTGCTCACCCCGCTGGCGGGCGCCGCGCTGGTCGGCACCCTGGTCAACGCCCTGGCAGTGGTCTGGAACGGCAGCTTCTTCGAGCCCGCGGGCGTCGAGTTCGAGCTGCTGCTGACCGTCGCCGCGGCCGGACTCACCCTCACCGGGCCCGGCCGGTACGCCCTGGACTCCTTCGTGCCGGTGCTGCGCACCCACCGGCTGCGCACCGGGGCCGGCGCCCTGCTGCTCGGGCTGCTCGCGGCCGGGGTCGTGCTGCTCGTCCGCTCGTAGCGCCCGTACCCCGGTCAGCGGGCCGGGGTCACCTCGAGGAAGCGGCGGTTGCGGGGACCCCGGTAGACCGGGCAGTCCCAGCCCAGGGGCTCCAGCGCCGCCGCGCAGCCGGCCAGCCGGTCGGCCTCCTCCTCGGCGGCCCCGCCGCCCGGCGGGCCCAGCCAGCCCACCCGGACCCGGCCGGACTCCCGGTCCGTGCGGACCACGTAACCGGTCGCGGTCCGGCGGCCGTCCGCCGCCACCGCGGAGGGCGGGATCCCCTGCGCCTCCAGGGCCAGCGCGACCGCCCGCACCGGCTGCTCCCGCTCCCAGGGGGCCGGGACCGCCGCCGGATCCGCCGGCCCCTGGTTCATCAGGCGGCGGATCTGCCGCAGTCCCTCGAAGGCCACCCGCACCTCCGCGGCCCGGCGGTCCGCCGCCGGGCCGGTGGGCGCCGGCCCGTCGCCGGTGGCCGCCTCGAAGCCGCCCGCCCCGGCCCCGCTCACGCCGGGCCGCCGTCCGCCGGGTGCGCCCGCAGCCAGGACAGGACCTGCCGGGCGTGCTCGTCCGGCGGGAAGACCGGGTAGAAGACGTGCTCGACCGCGCCGTCCCGGACGATCATCGTCAGCCGCTTGTACAGCCGGCTCCCCGACGCCTCGAAGGTCGGCAGCCGCAGCTCCCCGGCCAGCGCGAAGCCCGGGTCCGAGAGCATCGCGAACGGCAGCCGCAGCCGCTCGGTCACCTCCTGCTGGTAGGGGGTGTCCTGGCTGGACAGCCCGTACACCCCGGCCGCCCCGGCCGCCAGCAGGTCCTGGTGGTGGTCGCGGAAGTCGCAGGCCTCGGGGGTGCAGCCGCGGGCGCCGGGGATGGCCTCCCAGCCCTCCGGCAGGTCCCGGTCCGGCCGCCCGGTCAGCGGGTACAGGTACAGCACCGTCCGCCCGGGCCCCAGCTCCGCCAGCCGGACCGGCCCGCCCGAGGTGGCCGCCAGCTCCAGCGGCGGCAGCGGCAGCCCCGGCAGGTGGTCCGCGGCCCCGTCGTCCGCCGGTACCGGGAGCCCTTCGGGCAGCCTGGTGTGGTCGGCCGGTGCCTTCTCCGGGGCCCCGGCGGGGTGCTGCGGCGTGCTCATGTACGTCTCCTCCTGAGGGACCCGCGCGGCCGGCGGCCGGACGGTGCTGTTGCGGTAGGCGGCCCGCTCCAGGTGGGCGACGAGCACCGCCCGCCGCTCCGTGAGCGCCTCGATGCGGGCCGAAAGGTCGTCGATGGCCTCGCGGTACCCGGCCAGCGAGGCCGGGCAGTCGTCGGCGTGCTCCCCGCCGGCCGCCAGGCAGTCGAGGAACGGCCGGGTGCCCTCCACCGGGATCCCCATTGCGCCCAGCGCCCGGATCTCCCGGACCACCCGGACGGCCTGCTCCCCGTAGTCCCGGTAGCCGTTGGGCAGCCGGTCGGGACGGAGCAGCCCCATGCCCTCGTAGTAGCGCACCGCCTTGACCGTCGCTCCCGCGCGACGGGCCAGCTCGCCGATCTTCATGCGGACCTCCCGGAGAAGAAGCTAAACCCTGCCCCGAGGGGCAGGGTCAAGCCGGGGTCCCGGCGGGCGTCCGGATGCGGGCGGCGCCCCGGCGTCCCAGGCTGGTGCCATGCAGCACGCACCGATCGTCGTGCACCGGCCCTCGCCCACCGGCGGGCGCCGGGTCACCCTGCGGGCCGGGGGCCACGAGGACATCCTCGGCCTGGCCCGGTCCGACGAGGACGTCATCGAGTTCCTGCGCCGCGCTGAGGTCCCGGACCCCGACGAGGTCGTCCTGGGCGACTCCCCGCTCATCGACTGGATCGGCGCCGACCCGCACGTCTACACCTACGACTCCCCGGAACCGGACCTCGCGTAGCGGGGCCTCCGGATCCGCCCGACGGCCCGACTCCGGCCGGACGCCGGTCGATTGGCGGTTTCGGGACTGTCCCGGCGGCCCGTCCGCATGCTTAATGGTGCTCCCGCCGAGGGCGGGGAACCGAGGACACGGGGGGAAACGTGGACCACATCGCAGGAAACGGCGGACCGCCGCACGGGGAGCCGCCGCGGGCGCCGTCGGACGGACGGGCGGCAGGACCGGCGGCTGACCGGGCGACGGGTCCCGCGCCCGGACAGCCGCGGCCAGGGACACCCGGGCCGCCGCCGCGGCCGCTGCTCGAGGCGCCCGAGGTACGGCGGGGGCGCGGACCGCGCGTCCTCCAGCTCCGGGTGAGCAACCACATGCTGTTCGTGGGCTCGGCCGTCGTCCCGCTGCACAACATCACCTGGGTCGAGCCCTACATGCAGAAGCCGGACCGGCGGAAGGCGGCGCTCAACGCGCTGCTGCTCTCCCTCGTCGCGGCCCTGGTCCTGATCGTGGCGGGGGCCGCCGGAGGCACGGACGAGGATTTCCAGGCGAAGGCGCCCCTCCTGCTCCTCTTCGTGCTCGTGGCCGTGGTCGTCGCGGTGGCCAGGCCCGCCAAGCCGGCCCTGGCCATCCAGTCGTCCGGCGGCTCCACGGTCGTGCTGACCCTCCCCACCCTGGAGGAACTGCGCACCATCGCCGGTGGGATCGTGAACGCGATCGAGAACCCGGAGCGCGAATTCAGCACGGTCGTCCACCAGTTCAACAACACCAACCATTTCGGCCCGGTGGTCAACATGACCGGCGGCCGGGGGAACACGGGGATCGGCTGATGAGCGACGCGTCCCACTACCACGGCCCGGTGGTCAACATGACCGGCGGCCGGCAGAACGTCGGTGTCAACTACGGCACCGTCGGCGGCGGAGCCGGCGAGGACGACGGGCTGCGCGCCGCGGTGGCGGAGCTGGTCCGTCTGTTGGGGGAGCTCGGGCCGCGGCTCGCGCCGGAGCAGGCCCGCGCCGTCGAGGAGGCGCTGCCCGAACTCGTCCCGGACCGGGCCGCGTTGCGAGAACGAGGTCTGGTGCTGGCGTCCGTCGCCCAGATCGCGGCGGCCGCGGGCGCGGTCGGCCGGCCGGTGGCGGAGGCGGTGGGGCAGCTGATCGGGCTGCTCCGCTAGCCGGCGGGTGCGGGCCGGCCCGGCGGGCCGGTCGCCGGCCGGTCGGATGCCGGTCGGGGACCGGCCCGCGGGCCGGGGGCCGCACGGGTGCCCGATGATGTTGCCCTGAGGCGCCGGGACGGCGGCGGGGGAGCGGGGGAGCACATGGACGAGGCGGAGCGCGCGGACGGACCGCGGTCCGGGGTGGCGGGGCCCACCCCGGCGGGCGGACCGTACGGGCCCGTCGCGTCCGAGCCCCCGTACGAGCCGCCGCTCGGGGCGGTGGTCGGGCCCTGGCGGCGGACCGGGAACCGGGACCTGTTCCTGCGGATCACCGGGGGCACGCTCTGGATGGGGACGACCGGTGTGCCGCTGGCCCAGGTCACCCGGGTCGACGCCTTCCGGTACACCGCGCGCGCCGGCTGGGCGGGGCGCCTGCTGCTGTGGCTGGGCGCGACCGGGCTGCTCTGCGCGCCGCTCCACCGCGTCCTCGAGGGCGACTGGCGCTTCTGGGAGGGCCGGTACGCGATCGCCGCGCTGGTGCTCGGGCTGGTCGGCTGCGTCCTCGGGGAGCTGTACCAGCGGCCGAGGCCGGTGCTGGCCGTGGAGACGGCCGGCGGTTCCACGATCGCGGTGACCCTCCCGGACCACGACCGACTGCGAGCCACGGCCGGGCGGATCCTGTACGCCGTCCAGCACCCGGACGCGGAGTTCGGCATCGTGGTCCAGCGGCTCGGCACCCGGACCCGCCACTACGGCGCGGCCGTGCCCGCGCGCGGGGTCCGGCGCACCGAACCCCTCCGGCGCCGGTCGGGGTGACGCCGGCCGCCGCCCCGCCCGGCCGGCGGGGCGGCGGAGGAGGCGTCAGCGGGAGCCGGCCGTCAGGGTGCTCAGGATCTCGGCACAGATGGCGAGCGCGGTCTCGGCGGCCGTCCGGGCGCCCAGGTCCAGGCCGATCGGGCCGTGGATCCGGGAGAGTTCGGCCTCCGGGGCGCCCCCGGCGAGCAGGTCCTCACGACGCCGGGCCTGGGTGCGGCGGGAGCCCAGGGCGCCGACGTACGGGACGCCCAGCCGCAGCGCGGTCCGCAGCGTCGGGGCGTCGAACGACGGCTCGTGGCTCAGCATCACCAGGCAGGCCGACCCGCGCCGCTCGGTGAGCAGCTTCTCCGCCTCGGCGCCGGACTCCGTGGTCACCCACTCCCAGCCCAGCAGCCCGGCCTGGGCCCCGATCAGGCCCGCCAGTTCACCGGCCCCGCCGATCACCAGGTACGGGTCGGCCGGGTAGGCCTCGATCAGCACCAGCCCCTCGTCGGAGTAGCGGGCCTCGCGCCCCGCGCGGTGCCGGCCCAGCAGCTCCAGGGCCTCCCGGGCCGCCTCGGTACCGGGCGCGGCGCCCGCCCGGACGACGGTGCTGGACGCCTGGGTGCCGTCCTCGCTCAGCCGGGTCACCAGGGCCGCACTGGAGCCCAGCGCCAGCTCGTCCCACCACTCCGCGGGGACCGAGTCCAGCGGCTGGAGCAGGATCTCGGACTCCCCGCCGCAGGTCAGCCCCGCTCCGGTGGCTTCGGCCCCGTGCACCGAGACCTGGCACACCCGGGCCGTGACGCCCGCCGGCACGGCTGCCACCTCGGCGGTCAACTGCTCGTCGAACACGCCTCGGTACAGGCTCCCGGCACGCTCGCCGCGCGCGTCGACGAGCAGCGCCCCGGACGGGTCGCGGGGGCCGAAGCCCTGCTCGGTGACCGGCCGCGCCAGGAACGCCTCGCGGCCTTCGGCCGTCCACCGCCGCGCCGTCTCCACCAGCTCACGCATCACACGCCGCCCTTCTCGCCTCTGCCCGGTCCTCCCAGGTCAGACCCCAACGTAAGCCGGAAGAGGGCCGTCGGCTCCCTGTTGCCGCGAGGTTCGGCGGGTCCGCCAACCGGGCGGCTTGGACGATCACCCGACGGCCGCGCTGGCTGTTCTTGGGCGGGAAGACAACGAATGCATACCGGTGCCCGGGGGTGCCGTTTCCCGTGGAATCGAGGGCGGGTTGATCGGACGTGACGACTTCCTCCGGTCCGGTTCCGAAGCCGGCTGTCCCGGCGCCGCGGCGCGCCCCCGTGGCTGCCCTGGACGGCGCGTACTGGCTCGACTCGCCGTCGCGGCACCAGGGCGAGGACTGCGCCCGGTGCGCACGGCTGCGGCGGGTGGCCCCCGGGGCGGACGGCCCGGCCGGGGAGGGCGGAGAGGCCGGTGCCGCCGCGGCGGGCGGGCCGGCCGGCGGCCCGGCGGCCCGGGAGCCGGCCGCGGCCGTGCCCCCGGTGCTCGCGGCGGCCGAGGAGCCGGCCGCGGTCGTCCCCGTGGTGCTCGGGGCGGCCGTGCTGCGCGTGGTGATGACCGCGCTGGCGGTGGTGTCCATCGTGACGGCCCTGGCCCTCACCGGGCGGGGCCGCTGAGCCCGCTCCGGCGCCGGGGCGGGCTCAGCCCTCGGCGCGCTCGGTGACCAGCGCGTCCGTGCGGTCGCCCAGGAACTCGTACCAGCGGCGCTGCAGGCACACGTAGCGGGTGTCGGCTTCGACCAGGCGCAGGAACGCGGCGACGGTGTCCGCCAGCCGGCCCTGGAGGCCGGCGTCCGTGAGGTCGCCGTCCGGGGTGAACCCCTCGTGGGCCTTGGCGAGGCTGAACATGTCCGGGTACACGCGGGTGCCGAGGTGTTCCAGGGGGACCCGCAGCGCCCACAGGCCCCGGTTGCCGCCGACCATCGAGGGCGAGGCGGACACCAGCAGCGCGTGCTTGTCCTTGAAGGGCTGCGGCCGGACCCGGGAGACCCAGTCGACGGCGTTCTTGAGCACGCCGGGCATCGAGGCGTTGTACTCCGGCGAGGCGATGACGAAGGCGTCGCAGGAGGCGATCCGCTCGCGCAGGGCCAGCGCGCCGGGCGGCAGTCCGGTGTCGGTCTCGGCGTCGCCGTCGTAGACCGGCATGGCGAACTCGGACATCAGGGCCAGGTCGACGTCGGCGCCGGCCCCGGTCGCGAGCCGGCCGACGAGCGCGGCCAGCCGCGTGTTGAGGGAGTCGGCGCGCAGGGAGGCGCCGAAGACCAGCACACGGACCGGCTGCCGGACGTCGGCGGGATCGGGGTCGGCGGTCATGGGGCGGCCTCCAGGACGGGGGGAACGCGGCGGGAATCACCACCACCGCATTTCGGGCGCGCCCAGGCTAGACCAGGACATCCCGGAAAGCGGCGAGGGCGCACGGGGTGGGAGTGAATAGTCCGATTTCGCAGGGGCTGTGCCGGTCTTTCGCGTGCCGTCGGAATCGGTCAGTTAGCGGGCGTTTTCGGGGTTATGGCGGGGAGGCTCCGGGGCGGTGATGTGTGTCACGCGGATTTCCGGGCGGCGGCGGCCCGGCGGTACCGGCTCCCGTGCGGTTGAGCCGGAGTTGAGGGTTCACGGGTCGAAGGATCTTGCTGATTTGCATGAAGAATTCCGTCGGCAACTTTCTTTTCGCCTATTCGTGACTTGTTCCGTCTCCTGACTCTCGCCTACGGTCACGCTCATTCCGGGTGGAACGCCGAATCCTGCCGCTGCCCGGGCCCCTCACATCACGAGTCCATCCAGCACGGCAGGAGCGGGGGAACCAGGTAAGCCGCCGAACCGGAACACCGGCTCGGCTCGGGGTGAAGTCGCACCTGACGGTGCGGCCGGACAGCTCCCGTCCGAACCCGACAGCTCACCTCGCAGGCGACGGAGAGGAATGCGCCATGCCCGGAAAAGGCAAGCACCGCCGCCCCAAGAACACCCGTCTCGGCCGCTCCGTCGCGGCCGTCGGTACCGGCGGGGCCGCCCTGGCCCTCCCGGTGCTCGGCGCCACCGGCGCGGTCGCGGCGCCGAACGCCGGGGCCGTGCATTCGGTCGCGACGGCAAATACCGCCGTGGTGACGGCCGCTCAGAAGGCCACCGTGACCTATTCGGTGATCGCCGGGGATTCCCTCGCCAAGATCGCCGAAAAGCACTCCATGAAGGGCGGCTGGGAGAAGCTGTACCAGGACAACCGCGCGCTGATCGGTGACGACCCGTCAACCATCCGCCCGGGCCTGAAGCTCAGCATCGACCTCATGGCGACCCCGCTGGCCGGCACCGCCGCCGCTCGGGACGCGGCCGCCGCCCGGGCCGACCGCTCGGCCCGCCCGGCCACCCTCACCGCCGCCAAGCCGGCTGCCGTGACCCCGGCCGTGGCCAAGAAGACGTACGCGGACAACCTCGACGGCTGGATCCGCGAGTCGCTGGACATCATGGCGCAGCACCGCATCCCCGGTACGTACGACGGCATCTACCGGAACGTCATGCGCGAGTCCTCGGGCAACCCGCTGGCCATCAACAACTGGGACTCCAACGCCGTGGCCGGCACCCCCTCCAAGGGCCTGCTCCAGGTCATCCAGCCCACCTTCACGGCGTACCACGTCCCGGGCACGGCCCTGGACCTGTACGACCCGGTCGCCAACATCACGGCCGCGTGCAACTACGCCGCCGCCCGCTACGGCTCCATCGACAACGTCTTCGGCGCCTACTGACCCGCCCGCCTCACAGGCCCTGCGGGAAGCGGAAGAGGCGGTCCGGGTCGTACGCCCGCCGGGCCGCCTCCAGACGGGGCAGGTTGGCCCCGTAGTACGCCCGCCGCCAGTCCGGCAGGCGCGGGTCCGCGTAGTTCTGGTACGCCGCCCCGCTCGCCCACGGCCGCAGCGCCGACCACAGCCCCGCCAGCCACTCCTCGTGCCGGCCGGCCTCCTCGGGGGAGGCCGGCTCCGGCCAGTACGCGAGGTACTGGGTGAGCAGTGCCCGGTCGCGGTGCACGAAGGCGGTGTCCCCGGCCGGTACCCGGTTCAGTGCCCCGCCGCACACCCCGTCGAGCTGCACCACGCCCCGCCCGCCCGGCGGCACCGCCGCCGGGTACCGGGCGAGCGCGTCGAGCAGGGCGTCCACCGCCACCGGCGGCAGCCCCGGCGCGTCCCAGAAGTCCGACCGCCCGGCGTAGGAGTCCCGGCCCAGCTCCCCGGCCGGATCGCGGCCCGGCAGCACCCCGGGCAGGTGGCAGCGGTCCGGGGTGAGCTCCGCGCAGCCCGCCATGAGCCGCGTCAGCCGCTCCTGGCCGCCGGTGACCACGTACACGTCCCGCGGTCCGCCGCCCACCAGGGCGGTCAGCCGGTCCAGCTCCTGCTCCAGGCCGCCGCGGCCACCCGCGCAGAAGACCCGCACGGCCGGTGCGGGCACCCCGGCCGCCCCCTCTCCCCCTCCTTGTGGGTCCCGGCGGTCCCGCGCCCGCGCGCCCGTGCCGACCGTGAACTCCAGCTGGCTCCAGAACGGCTCCGGCAGCCCCGCCAGCCACCGCTGCCAGCCGGCGACCAGCCCGGGGGTCCCCCGGGCCTCCCAGTGCAGCTCGGCGAAGGCGCAGTCGACGGCGGGGTGCGTGCGGAAGCGGAACTCGGTGACCACCCCGAAGTTCCCGCCGCCCCCGCCGCGCAGGGCCCAGAACAGCTCTGGCTCCCGCTCCGCGCCCGCCTCGCGCACCCGCCCGTCCGCCGTCACCAGCCGTACGCCCGTCAGGTTGTCGCTGGTGGTGCCGTACGCGCGGCTGCTCAGCCCCAGCCCGCCGCCGAGGGTGAGTCCCGCGATGCCCACCGACGGGCACAGCCCGGTGGGCAGGACCGCCCCCTGCGCGCCGAGCACCGCGTGCACGTCCGCCAGCCGGGCGCCGGCCCCGATCCGGGCGGTGCCCGGGCCGGGCGCCACCGCGGCCAGCGCGCCGACGTCGATCACCAGCCCGGTCCCGGTGGACCACCCCGGGTAGCTGTGGCCGCCGCCCCGGGCGACCACCGGCAGGCCGGCGGCCCGGACGAACCCGAGACAGGCCGCCACGTCCCCCTCATGGGCCGGGTAGGCCACCGCGGCCGGGGCGGTCCGGTCGTACCGCGGCTGGTAGAGCTGCCGGGCCTCCGGGTAGGCGGGGTCCCCCGGCAGCACCAGCCGGCCGTCCAGCCCCCGCGCCAGCGCCCCGAAGTCGGGCCCCCGGTGCAGCGGGCCCCGGCGGAAGGGGTCCCGGCCGCCCGGCGGCGCCGGGGCGAAGGCCGCGGCCAGCGGGAGGCCGAGGAACGTCCGGCGGTGCAGGGTCATGCCCCCACTACACCCGCCGCGCCGGTGCCGGGCCCGGGCCCCCGCCGCGGCCCGGCCCCGGGCCAGCCGGACGGCCGAGGCGACGGGGCGTACCGGCGGTAAAGCGGGAGAAAATTCCTGACCGTTCCGCTGCGGTTCCCGCACTCGTCATTTTCGTTGTCTTATCGCGTTCTTAACGCACAACTGCTCCACTGCACCCTGTCGGAACGACGGATTCCGCAGCAGGTGGGCCATTGACCTGCGGTTCCGTGGAGGCTTCCATTCAGCCCTGGAGCCACGGACCAGCAGACCATCACCCAGCCGCCCCGGAGGCGATACCGGCTCCACTCCCAGATTCGCTTGCACACGCCGATCGGAACCGCCTGATGACCGACACCCTCAGCGCACCGCACGCGCTGGCCCCGCAGACCGGCCCCGTGCCGCAGAAGCTCAAGCGCTCCATCGGTGTCGTGGGCGGCACGCTGCTCACGCTCTCCTGCGTGACCCCCGCCTCCACCCTCTTCGTGGTCGTACCCGACCTCTTCCACGACGTCGGCACGTACGCCGCGCTCACCATCGCGATCGGCTCGCTGCTCTGTATCGGCGTGGCGTTCTGCTACTCGGAGCTGGGCACCCTGATCCCCAGCGCGGGCGGCGAGTACGCCATGGTCTCCACCCTCGCGGGCCGGCTCGCCGGCTGGCTGGTGTTCGTCCTGTCGCTGCTGGTGGTGATGATCGTGCCCCCGGTGATCGCGATGGGCACCGCCGACTACCTCGCCCCGCTGGTCCACATCCCCGCGCCGCTGGCCGGCGCCGGCGTGATGCTGCTGGCCACCCTCGCGGGCCTGCTGGACCTGCGCGCCAACGCCTGGATCACCGGCATCTTCCTGGTGCTCGAGGTGATCGCGGCCGCGGTGGTCGCCGTCCTGGGCTTCGCCCACTCCGAGCGGGGCGTCACCGCCCTCACCCACGGCACCACCCTCTCGGACGGCGGCACCCCCACCACGGTCACCGCCATGATGGTGGTCTCCGGCCTCGCCATCGCCCTCTTCATCACCCAGGGCTTCTCCACCGCGGTCTACCTCTCCGAGGAGCTGGAGAACCCCCGCAAGAACGTCGCCCGCACCGTGCTGGCCACCCTGGCGATCTCCACCGCCGTCATCCTGGTCCCGGTCATCGCCATCACCGTCGGCGCCCCCGACCTCGCGGCCCTCACCAGCGGCGACATCAGCGGCATGATCACCGCCTGGTCCAACTCGGCCGTCGGCACCTTCGTCAGCCTCTGCGTGGCGCTGGCGATCATCAACGCCGGCATCGTGATGGTCATCCAGAACTCCCGGGTGCTCTTCGCCTCGGCCCGCGACAAGGCCTGGCCCGAGCCGGTCAACCGCGGCCTGTCCCGGCTCGGCCGGTTCGGCTCCCCGTGGGTGGCCACCCTGCTGGTCGGCCTGCCCGGCGCGGCCCTGTGCTTCGTCAACCTGGACACGCTGACCGGGGTCATCGGCGTCGCCGTCACCGGCATGTACCTGCTGGTCGCCGTGGCGGCGCTGTTCAGCCGCAAGGGTGAGCACCGTGTCGCGGCCGCCTGGCGGATGCCGCTGTGGCCCGCGGTGCCGGTGCTCCTGATCGGCGTGATGGGGTACGTGATGTACATGCAGGACGTCGAGTACCTGCTGTGGACCGGCGGCATCGTGGCCGTGGCCACCCTCTACTGGGCCTTCTACCTGCGGCCCCGCCAGGACACCCGCTGGCTGGTGACCATCCCCGAGGACGCGCACCTCTGACCCCCTCCCGAAGAGGCGCGACGCCCGAGGGCCGCAGCGGCACCCGCCGCCGCGGCCCTCGGGCGTTTCAGGCCCGGCCGCGCCGGGCCCGGGCGAGGATGCGGAGCGGGGCGACGATCCCGTAGCCGACGTCCCGGCGCAGGGCACCCGCCCCGGCGCGGGCCACCGTGGTCAGCTGGTGGTCCATCAGCTCGATCATCGTCCGGCCCACCGGTCGCAGCCCCGGCACCGCCAGGTCCACCACGTCCGCCGCGCCGGCCAGGGCGGTCCGGGCCCGGCCGCACTCCTCGGCCAGCAGGGCCCGGACCCCGGGCGTGTCGGCCGCCCCGGCCAGCTGCTGGTGGCTCACCCCGTGCGCCACCAGCCGCTCGCGCGGCAGGCACAGCCGTCCCTCCTTCAGGTCCCCGGCCAGGTCGGCCAGGAAGTCCACCCGCTGCGCCGCGTCCACGAACCGCCGCCAGCCCGCGGCCGCCTCGGCGTCGGGGCCGCCCTCGTACTGGAGCCCGGTGAAGGCCACCACCCCCGGCCAGGCGTACGCGTCCAGGTAGGCCTGGAAGTCCGCCTCGGTGCCGAAGCCGGCGAACTCCGCCTCGGCGGTGGCCGCACCGGCCAGGAACCGGGTCACCCAGGCGACGGGCAGCCGCCGCTCGGCCACCGCGTGCGCGTACGCCCGCAGCACCGGGTGCTCCTCGCGGCCCGACTCCAGGGCGGTCACGGTGCGGTCGGTCAGCCGCACCAGCCCGTCCCGCTCGCCGCTCTCGGCCACGTCGTCGACCAGGTTCATGAAGGCCAGCCCGGCGGTCAGGAACGGCACCAGCGACGGCGCCGCCAGCAGCCGCAGGGCCAGGTACGGTGCCTGCTCGCGCCGCACCACCCGACGGGCACAGGCGGTGTAGTCCGCGCGGACGGCGGGCTCGACGAGCCGCGCGGCGGTCAGGGTGGCGCGCCAGGTGGGCACGGGGACGGTTCTCCTCGGTCGGTGGGGACGCCCGTCCCGCGGGGGGCGGACGGCGAAAAGCGCCCCCGGCCGGACGGACCGGCCGGGGGCGCTTCCCCCTTACCTTACGGCGCGGTCAGACCCAGCGTGTACGAGCCGGAGCCGCTGTAACCGTCCACGACGTAGCGGTAGTAGCCGGCCGAGCCGTAGTAGCTGATGTCCTCGTCCGCGACCTCACTGCCGGAGACGGCCACGTCCACCCACGTGGATCCGTTCCACTTCTGCAGGTACAGGTCGAAGTCCGCGCCGCTCGGGCCGCGCAGGCAGCCCACGTGCGTGCCCGCGGTGCGCGAGTAGTAGTACGAACCGTTGGGCTGCACCTGGGCCTGGCCCTGGCTGAGCGTGCCCCGGTACGTGTACTGCGCGTTGCTGCACCCGGTGGGCGGCGTGGTGCTGCCGACGGTCAGGCCGTACGTCACCGAGTGGGTGACCGAGCCGGTGCCGGTCACCGTGATCGAGTACGTGCCGTTCGCCGTGCCGGCCGCCACCGCGACGGTCATCGTGGAGGAGCCGCCCGAGGTCACCGCGTCGGGGCTGAAGGAGACCGTGACGCCGCTGGGCGCGCCGGAGGCCGACAGGGCCACCTTCTGCGCCGCGCCGCCGGTGGTCTGGGTGCTCACGGTCGAGGTGGCCGAGGCGCCCGCCTGCACCGAGCCGCTGGTCGGGTTCAGCGCCAGGGAGAAGTCGGGGGTGGTGGTGCCGCCGCAGTCGGTCTCGCCGGACTGCGCCGGCACGCCGACCGCGTTCCAGGCCGCCTTGACCGCGTTGCACTCGACGCTGCCGTACGTGTTCTTCGCGCTCGCCAGGGTCGCGCGGCGGGCGGCGAGGTGGTTCCAGGAGGAGGTCTTGCTGAGCAGGGCGCCCATGAAGATCTTGCCGGCCTTCTGGATGCCGACCCCGGTCACCGACGCGGGGCCGCCGGAACATATGGGGCTGGCGGGCTTGCCGCCGCCGGGGTTGGAGCCCTCGGCCAGCAGGTAGAACCAGTGGTTCTGCGGGCCGGCCGCGGCGTGCACCTCGGTGCCGGAGTTCAGCTGCGGGTAGCAGTTGGGGTCGCCGGCCAGCGACGGGTTGTACATGTAGCGGATCGGCTTGCCGTCGCCGAGGAAGTCGAGCTTCTCGCCGACCGTGTAGTCCGGGGTGTCGTTCGGGTTGTTGGCGTACGCCTCGGTCAGGGCGCCGAAGATGTCGCCGGTGGACTCGTTCATGCCCCCGTTCTCGTTGCTGGAGCCGGAGCTGCCGGGGGTCTTGTCGAAGACCTCGTGGCCGTACTCGTGCGCCACCACGTCGATGCCGGTGAGCTGCATCGTGGAGTTCTGGTTGTGGCCGTACGTGGTCTTCGAGCCGTCGTAGTAGGCGTTGACCTCGCCGAGGCCGGCCTTGGCGGGGACCATCGAGCCCTGGCCGTTCTGGCCGTTGTAGCCGAACCACTCCTTGAGCATGGAGTGTTCCTTCTGGGCCGCGTACATGATGTCCACGCAGGCGGTGACCAGGTTGTTGGCCGTGCCGTTGCCCCACGGCGAGGAGCCGGTGTAGGCGCCGCCGGTCTGGCCGCCGCACTGGAAGCCCGAGCGGGTCGGGTCGGTCATCGACGAGGCGGCGGTGTCGATGGTGACGTTGCCGTTGTGGTAGCCGCGGCCGTCGGCGTCCGACACCTTCTGGACGGCCTTGGCCACCGCGCCGGTGCGCGCGTCGACGTACGTGTCCAGGACGCTGGGCGCGCCCTTCGCCGACCGGCCGCTGACCCGGGTCTGCCAGGTGAGCAGCGCCTTGCCGTCCTTGACCAGCACGGTCAGCGCGGGCTTGGTGGCGCTCTCCACCCGGGCCAGCTGGCGGCGGGCGGTGGCCGCGGCGGCGGAGGCGGAGACCGTGGCCCTGGTGCCGACCTTGATGGCGGGGGCCGGAGCGGCGGCGATGTCGCGCACCTTGCCGGTGCTGTCGGTCAGCACGACCGCGTCGCCGCCGACGACCGGCAGACCGCGGTAGGTGCGGGTGTAGGCCGCGTAGTACAGGCCCTTGGCCCACGGGGTGACCGAGGTGCGGACGAGCTCTTCGTCGGCGCCGTGGCGCAGTCCGTCCAGGCCGCTGGCGGCGGCCCGGTCGGCGGCGCCCAACGCGAGCGACTTGCCCTGCTGGGGAGGCGCGGGCTGCGTCGTGGGGGCGGCCGATGCCGTGCCGGCGAGGGCGCCGGCCAGGCTCGCGGACAGCGCCATGGCTGCCACGGTGGCCGTCAGTCTGGTGCGGTGCACGTCCACTCCGTTCGTGGGGGGAGGTTGCTGGGGACGGGCTGAGTATGGGCGTGAACATGACGGGAATGGGACATCTCGCGCGGCATAACACCGGAGTTATGGTGCGGTGCCCAACTGCTGCGTACGCTGCTGAAATGCAGCTGGAACTGAGGCATCTGGAAGCCGTCTGCCGGATTGCCGAGGCGGGAAGTCTGGGCCGGGCGGCGGCTCGTCTCGGCGTGTCCCAGCCGGCCCTCTCGGCCCAGTTGCGACGGATCGAACGCGTCGCGGGCGGGGAGCTGTTCGTCCGCGGCCGGCGCGGCGTGGAGCCCACGGCGCTGGGGCAGTTCGTGCTCACCAAGGCCCGCCGGGTGCTCAGTGAGATGGACGACCTGGCGGCCGGTGCGCGCGCCGCGGACCCCGGGACCCCGCTGCGACTGGGCTGCATCCTGCTGGTGTTGCTGGACGGCCTGTGGGAGCAGATCGACCAGGCGGTGGCCGGCCGGGAGATCACCGTCGACCTCGAGGACTCGGTGACCGCGCTGACCCGGCTGCTCGGCTCGGGGCGCTACGACGTGATCCTGTACGGCGAGGTCAACGACCATGAAGTCCCGCTGCCGGAAGGGGTGTCGGCGCGGACGCTGATATCGCGCGAGCCGTTCTGCGTCCGGCTCTCGGAGCGGCATCCGCTGGCCGCCGCCGAGCGGATCGAACTCGCCCAGCTGGCCGGGGAGTCGTGGATGACGCTGGTCGAGGACGACGACGGCGGCCCCGAGGCGCTGGTCGCGGCCTGCGCCGAGGCCGGCTTCACGCCGACGCTGCGCTACCGCATCACCGACCGCAAGATGCACTACGACCTGATCGCGGCCGGCCGGGCCGTCTCGGTGAGCCAGCCCACCGCGCCCGCGGTCCCCGGCACGGTCATGCGCCCCCTGGTCGGCGACCCGGTCACCGGCCGCATCCGCCTGGCCTGGAACCGGGCGGCGGTCTCCACACCCCAGGCGGAACTCCTGTACGGGGCGGCGGCCCGGGCGTACCTGGCGAACGTGGCCAACCACCCGTTCCACCGGGCCTGGTGGGACGCGCATCCGGAGGTGCATCCGCAGGGGGTGTGAGGGGGCTTCGCGCTGCGGCGGTTTGCGGGGGCTCCGCCCCCGGCCCCCCGCGCCTCAATCTCCCCCAGCTACCGCTGGGAGGTGCCCCCAGCGGGGCTGGATGTGCCGGGTCTCCCGGCGGCACGCGTACATCTCTAGCCGCGCGGCGTTTGAGCGCACCGGCGCGGAGCGTCGGTATGGGGTCCGGGGCGGAGCCCACGGTTTCGGGAAGGGGCGGGTAGGGGAACTGCTCCGCGCAGCGGCTACGGGCACCGCTCCGCGCACGGGTCGGGGGTGACGACGCCTCAGCCGGCCGCGGCGAAGGCCAGGATGTCGGCCGCGGCCTCGTGGAGCGAGGGGAAGTGGCGGTGCACGCCCGCCGGCGCGACGGCCGTGTTGACGCCCCAGACCGTCATGCCGGCCGCGAGCCCCGACGCCACCCCCGACGCCGCGTCCTCCACGACCAGGCAGTCCTGCGGCTGGACCCCCAGGCGTTCGGCCGCCAGCAGGTAGGGGGCGGGGGAGGGCTTGCCCTCGGTCACCGCGGCCGCGTCCACGATCAGGGCGGGGAAGGGCAGGCCGGTGCGGGCGAAGCGGCCGCGGACCCGGTGTTCGTAGTTGGAGGTGACCAGCGCCCAGGAGCCGGCCGGCAGCGCGGTCAGCAGCTCCGCCGCCCCCCGGTACGCCGCGTACTCCCCGCTCCGGACGTCCTCGTCCTCGAGGGCGTGCAGCGCGGCCAGGCACTCCTCGGGGTCCCGGCCGGGCGCCACCAGCGCGAAGGTCTCCAGCGGGCGGGTGCGCAGCGCCACCCGGTGCACCTCTTCGGCGTCCAGGCCGTACTGGTGGGCCCAGGAGTGCCAGACCCGGCGCTGGTTGTCGAGGGCGTCGACGAGGGTGCCGTCGACGTCGAAGAGGACCCGGCGGCGGCCGGTGGGAGCGGGGCTCCGGTGATCTTGTCGCATGGCGGCATCGTGCCAAACGGTCCGCGGCCGTCCGAGGCCGGTGTCCGCCGTCGCCGTCCGGTGCTCCCGCGCGTACCCGACCGCCGTCGCGGAGCCCCCGGCGGTGCGGCCGCCCGGCCGGGCGGCCGGGCGGCCCTCGGAGAGGTCTGCGGACTCGGTGGACTCGGTGAACGATGCGTGGTTGTCGTCGGACGAACGGTGTGCGCGGATCTCGGACATGGGAAGGAGCATCTTCGGTGGCGGCGGTGGGCCGCCACCTCATTTCCGGTGTGCGGGGGCCGTCGGGGGCGGTCTTCGGCCAGCCCCGTCGGCCCGGCAGGTCTCCGACCACGACCGGTCCGCGGCGCCGGCCCGGCCCGGTGGCTGGAAACGGCCCCTGGCGCGGAGGCCGGCCGCCGGCCGGACCTTCCGGGCCGATGGCCCTTCGTCCGGCATCACCGAACATCACCAACGATCACGCAATTTCGGCCAGTTGTCCGAATCCGCCCTCCGTCGCGAGTCTGACAGGCTCTGCCCCGAGGGATGATTCGCCGCACCCCTCGCGTAGCGGAGGGTGGTGACGACCAGTCACCACCGAAAGGAACCCCTTTCGTGCGCATGCGCCGATACGCCCCGCTGCTCGCGGCGGGACTCTTCGCGACGACCCTGCCCGCGCTCGCCCCCGTGACGGCCGTGGCCGCCGAGGGCCCCGCCGCCGAAGCCGGCTACCTCCGGCAGACCCCGGTCTGGCACCGCTGCGACGCGCGGCAGCCGGCCGCCTTCCAGTGCGCCACCATCAAGGTCCCGCTGGACTACCGGCACCCCGAGGGCCGCAAGATCGACCTGGCCATATCGAAGCTGAAGAGCGCCACCCCCGCCAAGCGGCACGGCGTGCTGTTCCTCAACCCCGGCGGCCCGGGCGGCGAGGGGCTGGACCTGCCCCTGTACCTGGGCGACGCCTTGCCCAAGAAGGTCAAGGAGCAGTTCGACCTGATCGGCTTCGACCCGCGCGGCGTGGGTCGTTCCACCCCGGTCACCTGCGGACTGACCAACGACGAGCAGAACTTCGACCGCCCGTACACGAAGGCCACGTTCAAGGACGACGTCGCCTGGGCCAGGACCGTGGCGCGCAAGTGCGCGGCCACGTCCGGTGACCTGCTGCCGCACGTCACGACCCGCAACACGGCCCGTGACATGGACGTCATCCGGCAGGTGCTCGGCCAGCGCAAGATCTCGTACCTGGGCTACTCGTACGGCACCTACCTCGGCGCCGTCTACGCGCAGATGTTCCCGGCCCGCACCGACCGCGTCGTCCTCGACAGCGGCGTCGACCCGGCGCGCGTCTGGCGCGGCATGATCCAGGTCTGGGCCTCCGGCAGCGAGCCGGCCTTCGACCGCTGGGCCACCTGGACGGCCGCCCGCAACCGCACGTACCACCTGGGCACCAGCCGGGCGGCGGTGACCAAGACCTTCTACGGCCTGGTCGCCCGCGCCGACCGAAACCCGATCCCCATCGACGGGGAGAAGGTCACCGGTGCGCAGATCCGGTCCGGCCTGCGGGGCGTGTTCTTCAGCCCCAAGCCGGCCGCCGAGATCGTCTCCCGGCTCAAGGACGCGGCCGACGGCCGTCGCGTCGCCCCCGGTCCGGGCCTGCCGGAGCCCGTGGCCGCGCCCGCCCCGAAGGCCGCGCCCGCCGACAACGGCACCGCCGCCTTCTGGACCGTGGTCTGCGGGGACACCGCTGCCTGGCCGCGCGACCCCGAGCAGTACCGCCGGGACTCGATCCGCGACAAGAAGCGCTACCCGCTCTACGGCGACTTCGCGTCCAACATCAAGCCCTGCGCCTTCTGGTCCAAGCCCCTCGAGGCCGCCACGCCGATGAAGACCAAGGCGCCGGTGCTCACCGTGCAGAACGAGTGGGACTCGCAGACCCCGCTGAGCAGCGGCAAGGGCATGCACCGCGCGCTCAAGGGCTCGCGGATGGTGCTGGCGCTGGGCGGTGAGGGGCACGGCGTGTACCTGACCCCGGGCTCCTGCGCCAACGCGCCGATCACCGCCTACCTGGCCACCGGCAAGCTGCCGGCCAAGGACGTGACCTGCACGACCCGCAGCGGGTCGCAGCAGCAGCGGGGCGAGATCAGCGGTCCGTTCCCGGCTCCCTTCCCGTCGCTGCCCGGCCGCTTCTGAGCCGCGGCTGAGCGGGTCCGGGACGGGGGCGAACGCCCGGGCCCGCAGCGTCACCACGGCACCGGCCGTCCGGTCCTTCGGGACCGGGCGGCCGGTGTTTTCGCGCCACCCGCCGAGCCTCCGCTTCCTCCGGGGCCGCATCCTCCGCTTGCTTGATTGTGCTCGTTTGGAAGGAGTTTCGAGCAACATCCTCCAAATTCCGGCGAGGGCGCGCTATGTTGCCATGCGCATGCCCATCGCACGGTGTGGTGCGGAGCCGCGGCCCCGCCATGCCCGGACCGCATGAGGAGCTGCTCCATGAGACTCGGCTTTGCGCGCACCCGGCACCGGGGACGGCCCCCCGGCCCCGCCCTCCGCCGCGGCCGGTGGCGCACCCTGGCCGCCGCCCTCGCCGGCACGCTGGCCGGCGCCGCCCTGTTCGCCGGGGGCGCGGCCGGACCGGCCGCCGCGGCCGCCCCCGCGACCACGGCCGGCTCCGCCACCGGCATCAGCCGGTCGGGCAACACCTTCACCGTGACCACCTCGACCGCCGCCAAGGCGCGGGTGGTGATCGCCCGGGCCGACATCTTCCGGCTCTGGCTCTCGCCCGACGGCACCTTCGGCGACGACCCGGCCGGCTCGGACCTCGCCGTCACCACCGACTTCGGCTCGGTGACCGCCTCCGTCACCGACGCCGGCAGCCACTACCGGATCACCACCCCGGCCCTGTCGATCCACGTCGAGAAGTCGCCGCTGCGCTTCTCCGTCTTCCGCGCCGACGACACCACCCCCGTCTGGTCGGAGAGCCAGCCCACCTCCTGGTCGGGCGGCAAGACCACCCAGTACCTCAGCCAGGGCGCGGACGAGCAGTTCTACGGCACCGGCCTGCGGCTGGGCGAGTGGGCGCTGCGCGGCAAGACCGTCCCGGTGGCGGTGGACAACAAGTGGCGCGAGAACGACAACGCCAGCCCCGCGCCCTTCTACATGTCCACCAGCGGCTACGGCGTGATGCGCAACACCTGGGCCCCCGGCTCGTACGCCTTCACCGCCCCGGGCGCCTTCACCCACAACGAGACCCGCTTCGACGCCTGGTACTTCACCGGCGGCTCGCTCAAGTCCGTGCTCGACGCGTACACGGACGTCAGCGGCAAACCCTTCCTCGCGCCCCTGTGGGGCTTCGAACTGGGCAACGCCGACTGCTTCAACGCCTCCAACCCCGACTACCAGGGCGACCACGACCGGCTGCGCCACCAGACCACCCCCGACGTGGTCGGCTACGCCGCCGACGCCCGGGCGGCCGACATGCCCTCCGGCTGGTTCCTGCCCAACGACGGCTACGGCTGCGGCTACACCGCACCGCTGAAGTCCACCGTCGACGCCCTCAAGGCGAAGGGCTTCCAGACCGGCCTGTGGACCTCCACCGGGCTGTCCGGGATCGCCGACGAGGTCGGGGTGGCCGGCACCCGCGGGGTGAAGACCGACGTGGCCTGGATCGGCGGCGGGTACAAGACCGCCTTCACCGGGGTGCAGCAGGCCGTCGACGGCATCGAGAAGAACTCCGACGCCCGCCGCTTCGTCTGGACCGTGGACGGCTGGGCCGGCACCCAGCGCAACGCGGTCGTGTGGACCGGCGACACCTACGGCACCTGGGACGACATGCGCTGGCACGTACCGGCCATCGCCGGCGCGGGCCTGTCCGGCCTGAACTACGCCTCAGGGGACGTGGACGGCATCTTCGGCGGCAGCCCCAAGACCTATGTCCGCGACCTCCAGTGGAAGGCCTTCACCCCGTCCTTCATGACCATGTCCGGCTGGGGCGCCACCAACCCGGCCGCCGGCTACCAGGACAAGCAGCCCTGGCGCTTCGCCGAGCCCTACCAGAGCATCAACCGGAAGTACCTCCAGCTCAAGATGCGGCTCACCCCGTACCTGTACACGATGAGCGCCGCCGCCCACGAGAGCGGCGTGCCCAGCACCCGCGCCATGGTCCTGGAGTACCCGGACGACCCGGTCGCCCGCGGGAACCTGACCAGCGGTCAGTTCATGGCCGGCGACTCCTTCCTGGTCGCCCCGGTGGTCTCGGACACCAGCACCCGCGACGGGATCTACCTGCCGGCCGGCACCTGGACCGACTACTGGACCGGCCGCACCTACGCCGGCCCCGGCTGGCTCAACGGCTACGCGGCACCGCTCGACACCCTGCCGCTGTTCGTCAAGGGCGGGGCGATCGTCCCCATGTGGCCGAAGATGAACTACGCGGGGGAGAAGCCGGTCTCCACCCTCACCTACGACATCCACCCGCGCGGCGCCTCCAGCTTCACCCTGTACGAGGACGACGGCCTGACCCGGGCCCACCAGAGCGGCGCGTACGCCCGGCAGCAGGTGGACGTCAGCGCGCCGGCCACCGGCACCGGTGACGTCACCGTCTCGGTCGGCGCGGCCACCGGCTCGTACACCGGCAAGCCCGCGGCCCGCGGCTACGAGCTGAGCCTGCACGTGGCCGGCGCGCCCACCGCGGTGACCGCCGACGGGACCGCGCTGCCCGCGCTGGACAGCAAGGCCGCCTACGACGCGGCCGCCACCGGCTGGTTCCACGACCCCGCCGACCGGGCGGGCGTCCTGTGGGTCAAGACCGGTTCCCGGGCGGGCGCCTTCAGCGTCACCGCCACCGGCGTCCGGCTGCCGGCCGCCGACCCGGTGCCCGGCTCGGCGCCGATCCCGCAGACCGGCTGGTCGGTGGTGTCCGCCGACAGCCAGGAGACGGCCGCCGAGAACGGCGCCGCGGCCAACGCCGTCGACGGCAAGCCCGGCACCCTCTGGCACACCGCCTGGTCCACCGGCACCCCCGCGGCCCTGCCGCACGAGATCCAGATCGACCTCGGCGCCCGCTACAGCGTCGACGGCCTGGGCTACCTGCCGCGCCAGGACGGCGGGGTGAACGGCCGGATCGGCCGGTACGAGGTGTACGTCTCGGACACCACGGCCAGTTGGGGGACGCCGGTGGGCACCGGCAGCTTCGCCGACACCGCCGGGGCCAAGAGCGTCCCGCTCGCCGCGAAGACCGGCCGCTACCTGAGGCTGCGGGCGCTGACCGAGGCCGGCGGCCGGGGGCCGTGGACCAGCGCGGCCGAGATCACCGCCACCGGCCGGGCGGCCCCGCTGCCGGCCGACGCCACGCTGGTCAACGGCGCCTCCGGCACCTGCGTGGACCTGCCGGGCAGCGCCACCGCCCCGGGGACCGAACCGACCCTGTACACCTGCCACGGCGGGCCCAACCAGCGGTGGACGCTGGCCGCCGACGGCCGGCTCACCGGCCTGGCCGGGGTCTGCCTCGACGGCGCCGCCGCGGCCCGGATCACCGTCCAGACCTGCAACGGGAGCGCGGGCCAGAGCTGGCAGCTCGGCCCGCAGAGCACCCTGCGCAACGCGGGCCGGTGCCTGACCGCCGCCGGCTCCGCCAACGGCACCAAGCTCACCCGCGCGACCTGCGACAACGGCGCCGCCCAGCGCTGGTCGACGGGCTCCTGAGCCCGGCCGCGGGGTCGACCGCAGGCCGGGCCGGCCGGAAGCCGACCC